>JAYZFP010000086.1:0-26159 GCA_036336715.1 Planctomycetota bacterium | reverse complement strand
TATTCCGAGCCTTCAAAACGTTTCCCTGATCGACCGACAGAATGGCGTTGGCTATATCCAGCTGACCAATTTCCAGAAAACCACTGCCAGGGACTTTGAAGAGGCACTCTGGAGCCTGCATCGACAGGGCATGAAGAGCCTGATCGTCGACGTTCGCGGCAACCCGGGGGGACTCTTGACCGCTTCGGTGGATGTGGCCGACCTGTTCATCAATACCGGAGTCCTCGGTTCGACCAAAGGCCGAAAAGTGCGGGAGGACGTTATCCACCAGGCTCGTGATGAGCGGACATGGAGGCCCCATCCCCTGACCGTGCTGGTTGACCGGGATTCCGCAAGTGCCAGTGAGATTTTCGCTGGTGCGATCAGGGACCGTGACCGTGGAACAATCGTGGGAGAAACCAGCTACGGAAAGGGATCCGTCCAGGGAATCTTCCCCCTGACGATGGCCCGCGGTGGAATCCGCCTGACAACAGCCAAGTTCTATTCGCCCTCCGGCCTGGCAATCAGTGACCGGGGTGTGAAACCGGACGTCCTGATTCAGACCACCCGCCGGCCTTCCCTGGACCTTTCCAATGGGCAAATCCAGCCGGGGAACGGAAACACGGACCGGGCCCTGGAAACCGCTCTCTCGGTAGCCAGGGAAAAGCTGAGGCAGCGAAACGCCGGGTAAAAGCACTCGAAACAACTCTCTTCCCAAGAGGGACAGGCAGGATCGCCTGTCCCTTTTTTTTGAATCCCATCCTGGGTTCCTCCTTCACGTTGCGGATTTTCCTTTCCATTTCCCGGGCACCGGGATGCGGGAACAAAATAGGGAATCAAACTTTGTCGCCGTCTGCTTAACGAATACAAAGTTTCCTCTAGAATGGACGAAATTTATCGACGCACCGCTCGGCGAAACCCGACCAACTTTTTGGGCCCCGGAAACCACTGATGGACCTCACCGATTTTGACTGGCTGCTTGACCGCCCCATTCGCATGAAAACGGCTGAATTTGAGCGGGAAGGCAGATTGAAGCACTGTATCTTCGCTGCTCAATTGAATCGTCCGCTTGTCGAAAAAATCTGCTTTATCGCAGATATGATTCGCGTTCTCTCACGTACCAAGGAAGGGAGCGACAAACTGCGGGAACTGCTCTCGCACAAACGGGCCATGCTTTATTTCACCCAGCCCTCCACACGCACCTTCCTCTCCTTCATGGCTGCCTGCCAGATTCTCGGTGTGACATGCAACGAAGTAAGGGACCCCAGCGTTTCCTCGGAAGTGAAAAAGGAATCCCCCATGGATTCCATCCGCATGTTCAGCAGCTACTTTGACTTTATCATCATGAGGAGCAACGTCTCCCGCTTTGCCGAATGCTGTGCTTACCAGATGAATGAATTGGCCATGAATTCAATGCGGAGCGTGCCGATCATCAATGGCGGGGCAGGTTCGGACGAACATCCGACCCAGGCACTGCTGGACATGTACACCCTGGCCAGGACCTTCCAGTTTGATCACAAGGAAAATGCTCCTCGCTCGAGGTACATCGAACTGCGACGCAAGTACCCCAATCTGACCCTCGGCCCGGATAACAAAACCTTTACTTTTTGCGGTGATCTCGGTCGCGGCCGCACTGTCCGTTCGCTGGTGACCGTGCTCTCAAATTACAAAAGCATCAGAATGTTTTTTGTATCCCCGGAAGAATCGACCCTGCAACTGGACCCCGACATTCGCAATGAATTGCTGCAGAAAGGGGTCGAGGTCCATGAATTCAACTCCCTTGACTCGGCATTTGAGGGACAGCCGATCCTCTCGCAAACCGATGCCCTTTACATGACTCGAATCCAGAAAGAACACGACACCGCGGAAATGGCAGCCCGCTACCAGGCACTCGACCTGAGTCATTTCAAACTGTCCATGGAGAGAGTCAACCGAATGAAGGAATACGCGCCCATCCTGCATCCTTTCCCACGCGATAGCGAGGAGGCGGAAATCCCGACTGAGATCGACAAGGATTCCCGGGCGATGTACTTCCGACAGGCCAGAAACGGTATGTGGGCGCGGGCCGCATTGCTGTTGCACATATCGGATTCGGTCGATCATCTGCACAGCCTCTACAAGGAATTTTATGGTGTGACACCGGAAGAGAGCCTGGTTGTCTAGTTGGCAAATTTGCTGCCGTCTGGGCCCCGCATGACGACGGGAACCGGCCACCGAAACAGCTTTCCCCCACGCAAAGGCCCCCACGCAAAGGCCCTCAATCAACCTTCAGACCGCCGATTTCCCAATCTTTGCCCGACTGAACGGAAAGCACTCTCAGCATGTAGAGATTTCCTCCTGGATTTCCCAAAGGGTTCCTTCCCCGGATGACGGGTCGCTCTTCATTCATTTCTCATGGAAGATTCCCGTCTTTCGGACTGCCCACCCAAGGGTGACAAGTGGCAATCAGAAGCCAGGCAAAAAACTTCTGCTGACGGGCGATGGACCGAAATTTCCGTTATAGTCGGGTTACATTCGTGCAACGGTCGCCAGAATCTACTCCAGGATTGCCATACAAGATGAACTCGAAGCAGACGACTCACACGCGGGAGTGGCTCGAAAAATTACTGGACGGGGAAGGTGACGTGGTCCGGGAATTCTGGGCTCTTTATGGGGAACGCCTGGGGAAACTGGCTGGAAAACACCTGAACTCCAACCTGCAACGAAGGTTCGAAGCCGAAGATGTTGTGCAGTCCGCCTGCCGCACTTTTTTCCGCAGGGCCGAAGCGGGGCAATTCCAACTTGCGGAAAGCGAATCCCTGTGGCGACTTTTGTGTGCCATTGTCGTCAACAAGGCCAGGATGAAAATCCGTTTTCACCTGCAGGACAAACGGGGTGTCAACCGGGAAGCTGACGTCGCTCCCCTGCCAGACGGTCGACCGCGTGAATTCGCCGTTGCCTCCGCTCCAGCTCCCGAAGAAGTTGCGGAATTGAATGACCAATTCCAGTTTTTGATGTCCGGCCTGAATGAAGAAGAGCGATTGATCGTACAGCACAAACTGGCGGACCTGACCAACGGCGAAATCGCCGAAAAAATGGATTGCTCCGAAAGAACCGTCCGCCGCATTTTTTCACGAATTCAATCCCGACTGATTAAACAGTGGGACGAGGAATGAGCCGATGCCGGAACCGACTGACCCTATCGACGAACAGGCCCGACGTCAGTTTGAATCCGACTGGAAGTCTCAAAAACTGAACCCCATCGAATCGTACCTTCCTGATCCCGGGGACGCCCTTTACCTGCCAACCCTCGAAGAACTTCTGCACATTGACCTCGAATTCTCGTGGAAAGCCTACGAAAAAAAAACGTCCTCCGGGCCCCTGACCCCGGCAGAGACGCCGACAGCACGACTCAAAAGCCTCGCCAGCCGCCTGAACGTCGACCAGATGCCGGATTTGATGGAGCGTCTGTTGGCCTTCGACCGGGAACTTGCCCACAAGATTGAAAATCGAAATGCAGCCGACCAGCCACCGGGACAAGCCGACCAGATTGGTTTGGACACCGTGTCGCTGGGTGAGACCCCGCTTTCACCAAAAACGGATTCACCTGCTCTCCATGACGTTAACAACCAGAGGGAGTTCGGCAATTACCGGCTCTTGGAGAGGTTGGGTCGCGGAGGCATGGGCATCGTCTTTCGGGCAGAAGAAAAAAAAACCGGGCGGCAGGTCGCATTGAAAATGATTCGGTCCAACATTGTGCACCGGGTCGATGAAGAGACCCGACGCATCGTGCTGGACCGTTTTCAAAACGAGGCCCGCGCGGTTGCCAACATCCAGCACCCCAACATCGTCACTCTTTTCGCGGTCGGTGAGCACGATCAGACGCCCTACATTTCAATGCAACTGGTCGACGGGGAGGACCTTTCCAACCATATCCGCCGCTCCACGCTATCGGGCAGGGAGGCCGCAGAGGTCATCAAGCCAGTTGCCGAGGCGATTGCGGCAGCCCACAAAAAACAGATCATCCACCGGGATCTGAAACCACACAACATCCTGGTTGATTCCAACACTGGCAAGCCCCTGGTCACCGACTTCGGACTTGCCAAACTGGCGGATGACGGTAGCGAAGAAGGACTGACCGAAACCGGTGAACTGCTGGGCACGCCCGGCTACATGTCACCGGAACAGGCAAGTGGAAAACCGGTCACCGCATCGACTGATATCTACTCGTTGGGAGCCACCCTGTATTGCCTGATCAGTGGCCGGGCACCATTCCAGGCCTCAGACACACTCAAGACGATCGAACAGATCCTCAGGAATCCACCGGTTTCCCCCATCGAAATCAGGCCTGATATTGATGTCGACCTGAACACCATCTGCCTGAAATGCCTGGAAAAAGACCCTTCCAGGCGCTACGATACGGCGGACTCCCTTGCCAGGGAACTTGATCGCTACCTGCAGGGAATCCCCATCCAGGCTCGGCCCATCGGAAAAGTGGAACGGTCGGTTCGCTGGTGCCGAAGAAACCCCCTGCCAACAACCGTTTTCGCGTCCATCCTGTTGTTGCTGCTGATTACCTGCGGTGCCTTCTTTCAATCGATCCGGCTGAATCGGATCATCGGGGAAAAAGCCGCGCTCAACCAGCAAAACGCAACCATAGCCTTTCGCTCCAATCGTGAGGAAATCACCCGCATTTCAGAGGACCTGTCGCTGCAACTGCCGGGGATGCTGGATACCCGCAAAAATCTTCTCGATCCATTGCGAACTTTCTTCGGTGAATTCATCGAACTGAATGGAGAGGCTCCCGAAGTCCGAAAGGAATTTGCCTTTGCACACTACGCCCTCGGTTCGGTAGCCCATGAACTGGGCGACTTTGAGCTGTCCATTGATTACCTGACGGCAGCCATTGATCTCTACAGACAGTCCCTCGATCTGTCACCGGACAACCCGGTTGCCCAACTTGACCTCTCCAATTGCCACAACCTCCGGGGCGAATGCCAGTTGAAAACGGACCGCCCTGGCGAGTCATTAAACGATTTCAAAATTGCTTTCGAAATCCGCAAGGCGCTTGTCGAAAAACACCCGAAAAATCAGGAATACCTGCGAAAACTGGCGAACGTGGAAATGAACCTTGGCAACTGGTTTTCTGACCAGGGCGAAATCGAGGCAACGGAATTGGCGATGGCCCATTACGAATCCTCCAACCTTCATCGCCAGCCGCTTTTCGATGAGGAAAACCTCCCACCCGGATTGGGATTTCGTCTCCGATACGACCGGGCAAAGTGCCTTTTCAACAGGGCGCGGGCAATCGACCTGCTGCGGCGACTGCAGATTCATGAATCAAATACGGAGTCCAGTGAATGGATCGCCGACCCCGAAGCCATCCGATTGGCCAGGAAATCACTGTTGTACTTTCAGGTTTTGCACGAGGAAAAACCCAAGTACCTGACCATCGCTGCCGACCTGGCCAGGTGTGGACAGCTGCTTGCCGAACTGGATCCTGAAAACCGGTTATCCCTGCTGAAAGAAGCGGTGCAGGCCTTCGACGATGTCGTTGCCCTTTATCCTTCGGAAAAGAAACATCGCTGGTCTGCCGCCCGCTCTCTGCTCCTGCTTGGAGATGCCCTGCTCCGGGAGCGTTCTGCCGATGCCATGAATGAGGCAGAGACAGTCTTTCGAACAGCCCTGAACAGAATCGATGGCGAGCCGGTAACTGGCTCCGATCAAAAATTTACCAAAATCAGGATCTGCACTCTCCTGGCATTGGTACTCCACAAAGGTCAACGAACGGACGAGGCAGCCGCAATGATCCTGAATGCCCGCAAACTGCTGGAATCGGTTGAGGACAAGACGACTCAGGACTACCTGCTTTTTAACGGGATGATCGAATCCCTGGAAAAAAGCCTGCAAAACAGGATCTAGGAAACACAGGATCTAGGAAACGTCGCGAGAGCGGAGTTCAGTAGAAGGCCCCCGAATTACCGTTAACCTGATCCGCCGTCTGGATGACAATCGTATAACCAACAAACGGCCCCGGCTCTCCCTGAAGCTGGCTTGCATGCAATCTGTCCCGATTTTGGCGAACGACGCCGAACTCCGTCGAATCAGGTTTCCGGGAAACTGGCCACTGAATGCTGGCACGCTCTCGCTATCTGGACGGAAATCTGAAAATGTGCTCCAGTTTCCCCCTTTTTGGGTCGAACGGTTCCTGCGATCAGTCGATACAGGACGTAGGGATCCCCCAAAGGAATGGAACGATGCGCCCTCTATTTTTCTCAATCCTGATTTCTTTACTGCTTGCCGCCTGGGACACTCCCTCTGCGACGGGCCAGCCAGAACTTCCCCCGTCCCAGGCCAAGCAAAAAAAGGGCAAAAACGGTCCCAAGCAAGGCGAAGACAAAAAGGAATCTTCTGGCCAGAAAAAAAAAGGTTCCCCGGAAAAGAATTCGGTAAAAGGCCAGGAATCACCTACGACGGCCCCCAAGCCTTCTTCCGATCCGCTCGATGATTACCTGAATGCCCCTCGTCGAATTGCACTCGGGAAAACGCCACCAATGTTCGGCGACTGGTTTCGACCTGGCCTTCAACTGTTCAGTGGTTCGGAAACCCCTGGCGGAAGCAACTCGATGGTCTCACTCGTCCAGATACCGCTTTCTGCGCGAGTGGGCAAGGTTTCCGAAAACAACAGTGCCCTCCCCTACGACCGCGTCTTTTTCAATTACAACTATTTCCACAACGCACTGCGTGGAAATGCCGTAGGTCCCGTGGGCAGCAACTCGAGCGCCCCTTCACTGGAAAAATACACCCTTGGCTGGGAAAGGACCTTACTTGACGGTAAGGCATCTATCGAATCCCGGTTTGTCATCTCCAACACACCTGACTTCGTCCACAATCCCCTCGGCCCGGGTCCCGATGGATACGAAACATTCAACCCGACCCTCGGAAACCTCGCCCTGATTGGCAAAATCCTGTTGTTTGAAAACGCATCCACCGCCTTGGCGGCAGGAACAGCGATTGAAGTACCCACCGGCGGAGACACACGAATCGAAAGTGGCCTTTCACGACTGGAAATCCAAAACCAGGCGGTTTACCTCGCTCCGTACATTGGACTGCTCAAGAAACCGACCGACAGCCCCTGGTTTGCAAATGCCTTCGTGCAATTGGAGACCCCCCTGTGCGGAGACCGGGTTCGCCTGGTTGACCCGGTCTCAAACACCACAAATTCCATCGGCAATCTGACTCCACAAACCGCCCTCTTTATCGATGTTGCCGTTGGTCGCTGGTTGCACCGGCAGCCTGGCAACTGGCTCTCGGGTGCCGCAGCTCTCGTCGAAGCCCATTACAACATGGGCCTGAACGACTCCGACTCCCTGACAGGTGCCCAGAATGTCGGGGCCTTTGCTTCTGCGTTCACGATCAACCCATTGGCAGGACGTTTCAATGTTCTCGATTTGACTGCCGGTCTGCACCTGGAAATCGCCGACCGAACCCGGGTGAGACTGGGCGCGGTTTTCCCGGTTGGGGATGAAAAGCCTTTTGACGGAGAACTGGGTCTCCAGGTTTCCCGTTACCGCTAAAGTCGTCTTCTCCGCCAGGATGGCGTCGTGGGGACCACTCCACTGGGAGACCACTCTACTGGGAGTTTCCCGTCCCAAGCCTTTCTGCACTTCAGACGTTTTCGCCCCTGAAGGCCTCCAAGCTGGTTAAAGGAAACGATTGTATCGCCTGGGAGGCCGACGCGATGAACCCTGTAGCGGACGGGCGAAGGCGGACGATACCGACGAAACGGAATTATTTATTCCGCAGGAGCTTCCAGGCAGGGACGTGCCGTTTTTCAAAATCCTTGAACGACGTCCCATGTTGGCAAACAGAAATCTCAAACGCGACCTGCTGGCATTGCTGATTGCAGCAACTGCCGCTTTTGTTGGCATTTCCCTGGCCACCTATCACCCGGCTGACGCGGTATCTTTCGACACCGAGGCCGAACGCCAGAATGTCTTCGGTGCCTCCGGGACCATCATCAGCTCGTTCCTGGTTTCCAACCTCGGGGTCGCCGCCAACTTCCTGGTCGCCTCGCTGGTTTGCCTCGCTTTCTGGATGCTCCGCCAGGAATCAATCGATTTGCCCGCGATGAGAGTCACAGGCTGGCTGTTGACCACCGCCGGTTTTTCCAGCTTGCTCGCCCTGTTGGTTCCCGACCTAGTCAGTTCATTTGCCCTGGGCAGCGGCGGTCGACTTGGAGACTTCACGGGCAAACTTCTCCTCTCCCAGTTTTCCCTGGCAGGCGCGGTGATCCTGACACTTTTTGTCACAGCTGCCGGCCTTTTGATGTTCTCCGACTACGCGCTGCTCCGTTTTGCCCAATGGGGATTCCAGGGCGCGATGTCCCTGCGTGGTCCCCTTGGAATCGCCCCGGGAGCTTACCGGAAAAAGCGTGGTTTGAAAAAAACGCGGAATCGCCTCGATGATGAATACGATGAAGAACCTGTCGAGGACGAGGCTGCCGACGAAGAAAACCTGACCATCCGTTTCCCGGGGCGGGACAGGAAAAAACGCAAACTGGACGCACACGAAATCGAAGCTGTTCAGCAAGAAATCGATTTCGATGGCGAAGAAGACGATTCTGCCGAACAGGATGACCACGATTGGGTCGAGGAAGAATTGGAACAGGACTACGAATCCGGGGACACGGAAGACCAAGAAGAGGAAGAAGAGGAGGTCGAAGAAGAGCCGGTGGTCACCCGGATCAGCGCTGGCAAAAAGCCCCGCTCTTCAGAGCCCCGTCTCAAGCCAAAAAATAAACAGGAAGCGCCCGACGAGCGGGAAGAGGTGATGGAACAACTCAACCAGGCCTCCCTCATCAGCCCGGAAGGAGAGTACGAACTGCCCAACATCGATTTGCTCCTTGAAGGTGACGACGTTTCCTTCGACGAGCAGGAAAAGGAGGTTCGTGTCAAAGCAAAGGTCCTTGAGAAAACTTTTTCCCAGTTCGGCTTCAACGTCAAGGTTGTGGAAATCGAAACCGGCCCTGTAATCGCCCAGTATGAAATTGAACTGGAAGCTGGTCTTCGGCTTTCCAAGATCATGGGCCTGGCCGACGACCTGGCGATCGCCTTGCGGGTTCCCAGTGTCCGAATTGTGGCACCTATTCCCGGCAAGAATACCGTTGGTATCGAAGTACCGAATGAAAACCGTCAGGTGGTCCGTTTGCGGGACGTGATGGAAGAGGGCACGGCAAAGACCGCCAAAATGAAGATCCCGCTTTTTCTCGGAAAGGACGTTTCCGGTAACCCACTGATCGCGGACCTGGCTTCGCTTCCCCACCTTCTGATTGCCGGGCGGACGGGAACGGGTAAAAGTGTCTGCCTGAACGCCATCATCTCATCCATACTCATGACGCGTCGTCCGGATGAAATTCGGATGCTGATGATCGATCCCAAGATGGTCGAACTGAGTGGCTACGGCCGACTGCCCCATCTCATGCATCCGGTGGTTACCGACATGAAGAAAGCCGAGGCGATCCTCGCATGGGCAGTCGACAAGATGGAAGAACGTTACTCGCTGCTGGCCAAAGCGGGGGTTCGCCATATCACCAGCTACAATCAGCTGGGCGAAGAGGAACTGCTGGAAAGACTCGAAATTGAGGATCCGGAACAGAGAGACAAGGTTCCGCTCCACCTCCCCTTTATCGTGATCGTTGCGGACGAGATGGCCGACCTGATGATGACAGCCGGCAAGGATGTGGAGCAGCATATCATCCGGCTGGCCCAGAAAAGCCGTGCCGTAGGCATCCACCTGATCCTGGCCACCCAAAAGCCGACCGTGGACGTGATCACCGGCCTGATCAAATCCAATCTCCCGGCCCGGATATCTTTCCAGGTTGCCAGCCGGACAGACAGCCGTGTGGTGCTGGATGAAATGGGAGCCGACAAACTCCTGGGCAATGGCGACATGCTGTTCCTGTGGCCAGGGACCAGCAAGCTCCTCCGGGGGCAGGGAACTTATCTCAGCGACGATGAGATCGACTCAGTCACGGATGCCTGCAGCCAGGGTGAACAGGAATTTGTCAACGAACTGATGAATCTCAAGGTCAAGGAGGATGAGGAGGACGGCGACAAGCCATCCGGACTCAAAAAACGTGATGACTTGTACGAAAGCGCGGTGGACATCGTTGTCCGGGAGGGTCGCGGGTCCGTCTCCCTGCTTCAACGTTGCCTCGGGATTGGCTACGGTCGCGCCGCCCGCCTGATCGACTACATGGCCGAGGACAACATCGTTGGACCCTATAATGGAGCCCAGGCCCGTGAAGTCAATGTTTCCGTTTCGGAATGGGAGGAGATGCAGGGAATGGACCCCGACGAATCCGAAGGGTCGAGGCCGCCTGCGGAAAAAATCAGCATGACATCCGCACGGCCAACCGGTGAACCCTCCGGCAACCCGACCTCTTCCGATGCAGATTATGAAGAGGAGGAAGAAGACTACGCGGAGGAAGACGAGGCCATTTCCGAATACGAATACGACGAAGACGAAGAATTTTCGACACATGCGGCCAAGTTCGGGAGCGCTGGACAAAGCGCTGGACAAAGCGATGAAGAGTCCGAGGATCTGGATGAAGAGGATGTCGAATACGAATACGTTTACGAAGATGACGATGAAGAGTACGGGGAAACCGCCTGACCGGGGGCGGAAATGCCGTGAATCCCCCACAAGTGACCGGTGACCCTGGACTCCCCAGTAGATCACCAGGCAATCGGCAATTCCTGAATTGATCCTAAAAAAGACCGAATCCGCGTTGGCTTCGGTTGTTTTTCTTTGACAAACAGAGTTAAGATCAAGGGAGTCCCTCGGCTGATTGCCGCTGTTGGGTTCTGTTTTGACAGATTTTTTTGGAGACGATTCGTTGAGCAAGTTGAAAAACTCACTCTTCCTGATGATGATCCTTTCGGCTCTGGTGACCGTTTCGGTCCGAGGCCAGGATGAAAAAAGCCAGGATGAAAAAGACAAATCATCTGAAACGACAGATGATTTGAAAACCCTGAAGGACATCCGGGAAGCGATGTCAAAAGAACAGTCAAAGGCCATTCAGGGATTGCGTGGCTCCAAACCGGGTACCGCAGAATACAACAAGGCTTTGGCGAACTATTACGGTGTCGCCGACAAGTACGCGGACCGGATCTTTGCCCTGGTCAAGGAAAATCCGACCGACCGCGTCGGTTCCGGAATGCTTTCCAATCTCGCTCGCATGACCCGCAATGCCAAAATTCGCGGGCAGGCAATGGCAACCATGTTGGAAATTGCCAAGGCAGACCCCAAGAGCCAGAATTCTTTCCAGATGTTGATGATGCTGGTGACTGGGCCCACCTCCCCGATGATGAAGGACGAAGCGACCAATCTGTTGATGCAGAATTTTGGCGACTCCGAAAAAATGGGGGACTTGGCCATGTCCCTGACTCGCAGCCGGCCGACCCCGCAAAATTTGCAGCTGCTGAAAGACCTGCTCGAAAAATCGAGTCATGATTCGGTCAAGGGGCCTGCCACTTACGCCTTGGCCAAATTGCTGTCGGGTGATGAAAAAACGCGTGAAGAGGGAATGGGGCTTCTGAAATCGATTCCCGAAAAATACCCGGACGTCAAAGTTTACAATGGCCGGATGAAACTTGCCGACATGGTGGCCGGAGAAATCTTCGAATTGGAGAACCTCCAAATCGGCATGGATGTACCGGACATCGAGGGAGAGGATGTGGACGGTGTCCAGTTCAAACTGAGTGACTACAAGGGCAAAGTGGTTGTCATCGATTTCTGGGGCGACTGGTGAGGTCCCTGCCGGGCCATGTACCCACACGAGCGGTCGCTCGTAAAACAGCTGGCAGACAAACCATTCGCACTGATCGGGGTCAACAGTGACCGGGATCGGGAAAAACTGAAACAGGTCATGCAGGAAAAGGACATCACTTGGCGAAGCTTCTGGAACGGTCCCCAGGGGACCAGCGGGCCCATTTCAACCCGCTGGAACGTTCGTGGTTGGCCCACGATTTACGTGATCGACGCCAAGGGGAAAATTCGCTTCAAAAACGTCCGCGGAAAAGCAATGGATGATGCGATCACCACTCTCTTGAGCGAAGCGGGTGTGAAAGTCGAACTCAAACACGAGGACGGGACACCCTAGGTCTTTATTGACCTGAAAACAAGCAGCTGACCTGAAAACCGAAAACAGAATCGGGCCACGAATTTTCGTGGCCTTTTTTTGTGCCCCCCCATTTTGACCGTTTCAAACCCTACAATCCGGATTATCATAACGCGTACTGCCCCGCAATTTATGATGATCAACCCATGCGACATCGAACCTGGACCCGGCGTGCTTTGCCTCTCTGCCAGCTTGTCCTGTTTCTGGCTGCCCCTACTCTGACTGGCGTTTCCCTTCATGGTCAGGGTTTTTTCGTCGGGAATCGCTGGACGACAACGGCCACCGACGGCTCCGGTTTGTCGCGGGGAGATGCGACCAACCTGACATGGGGGTTTGTTGGTGATGGAACTGACATTCGTGGTGGAGTCGGCGAGGCTCGCTCCAACAGTGACCTGGTCAGCTTTCTGGACACCAACATTGGTGCCGGTGGGGGCGGATCGGACTACACCAACCGACCCTGGTTTTCACTCTTTGAAGATTCCTACAATCGCTGGGGCGAAGTATCCGGGCTCAACTTCTCGTACGAAAATGATGACGACGGTGTCTCGATCCTGAACACCTCCGGACATTTCCAGGGAAGCCTCAATGTGAGGGCGGACATGCGGATCGGGGGACACTCCATCGATGGACAGTCCGGCAGCAACACCCTGGCCTACAACTATTTCCCCAATCACGGGGACATGGTAATCGATACCGACAATTCGACCTTCTATGGAAACGGAAGCAACAATTACATCGGACTGCGAAACGTGGTCATGCATGAGGTTGGGCATGGACTGGGGATTTCCCACCTGGTTTCTGATGACTCGGCGTTCCTGATGGAACCGTTCATCAATACCAGTTTTGACGGACCGCAGTTTGCAGACATTCTCGCTGTCCAGCGTCTCTATGGGGACCAGTTTGAAGAAGGAAACGGTAACGACACCTCGACCAATGCCAGCCAACTGGGAGCCCTGGACAAGACGGCAACCATCATCGGCGCGGATGCTTCCGACAAGGTTGTCGGTGCAAACGATGTGGACTTTGTCAGCATCGACGGGTCAAATGACACAGATTTTTTCAGCTTCACCGTAGGTGGATCCGATAAGACAGTGATCCTCGAACTGACTCCCATGGGTCCCACCTACCATGCCGAAGAGCAGAACGGCAACAATTCCAACAACTTTGTGGCTTCGGCACAAAACGACCTAACCCTGACGCTTTTCGACACGGACGGTTCGACCATCCTTGCCACATCCAATATCAATGGACTGGGCGGGAACGAAAACATTTCGGAGCTTCTGGCTGCTGGCACCTATTTTGTCAGGGTAACGGGCGCCCAGGATGAGGTCCAGTTCTACCAACTGAGTGCTTCTGCTGTTCCGGAGCCCGCGACGCTGGCCACGGTATCGCTGCCTTCGGTCGGTGGCTTCTTTTACTGGCGGAGACGCAAGCGGGACCCGGAAATGCCCGTGCAGGAGGAAACCGGGGAAGCCTGAAAATAGCCTGTCCCCCCGGACCACCACCGCTATTTTTCCAGCAGCACTATTTTTCCAGCACCACCAAGCCGGAATCGTCGAGACGGTGAAAGAGCGAAAAGACGCCGCCGAGGAGCCCGCCCATTCGCTTGCGGTGCTTTCTCTTCTCAAAGAAACCATGCCCACGTGGTGGGACCTGCTGTCCATCATGCGTTGAAAGCAGAGCAGTGAGCGCTTCGTCCGGAAAAGGAACCGTCCGGACCGTGGAAAACCCGATTTCCCTTGCCATTGACCGGATTTTTTTGGGAGGCATGTCTTTTTCGGTTACCTGGTACCTGTCCACTTCCCGACGGGTATGCTCTTCCTCCGCGTGGCCCGTACCCGGTTCGTGCGCCACACAGATCCCCCCCTTTTTCAATGCACGAAAAGCGCTTTCCAGTGCCAATTTCTCGTCCACCGCATGGTGCAGACAATCAAAGAAAAGGGCACAGTCAAATTCATCCTCGTAATCCAGCTCCTCATAATCACAAACGCGGAAATTCAGTTCTTCGGCCGCGTTGCGAAACTTGTTCTGATTGGCGCACTGAATCATGTCCGGGCTGATATCCTGCCCCACGACGGAATAGCCCATCCTGCTGAGCATCCAGCTGGTCCATCCGGTTCCGCATCCGAAATCCAGCAGCCTCGCTGGAGGGGAAGGAAAAAACCGCTGAATGAAACCGAGTTTGATCAGCAGGTCCCCACCATTCTCAGCGGAGAAGGGTTTGTTCATCGCAAACTGACGGCCTTCCTCGCCGACAGCTTTCAGGTAATTGATTTCGTTTGCTTTTGCCATGATTTGAGAAACTTCCCGCTGAGCATTGGGCCGACGGAACTGTACGCCGTACGGACAAGCTATGTCGGATCTGGAATTCGTTCAAGGCGAATCAGGGACCACTTGCTTCCCCGGCCAAACCGGACCAATCCAGGCCCCAGTCAAACTGAATCGCAGAATGAGTCAGTCCCCCGACACTGATCCTGTCTACCCCTGTCTCCGCAATGGCCCGAACCGTCGAACGCGAAACTCCACCGGAGGCCTCCAATTCAATCGACCGGTCAGCCCTCAGAGAAACGGCCTGCTCCAATTGGTCAATCGACATGTTGTCCAGTAAAATCATGTCCGGCTCCAGGGAAAGCAACTGCTTGAACTGCTCCAGGCTGTCCACCTCCACCTGGACCGGCAAACCGGGGGAAACCGTGCGAATCCTGGACACGGAATCCGACACGTTTTTCAGCCACGATTGCTCTTCGGGGGCCTGGGAAATTGCAGCCAGGTGGTTGTCCTTGATCAGGACAGCATCGTAAAGGCCCATCCGGTGGTTGCATCCTCCACCACACTGCACGGCATACTTTTCCAGCCTTCTCCAGCCCGGCGTGGTTTTGCGGGTGTCGTAAATCCGGGCCTGCGTCCCTTTGACCAGCTCGACAAACTCATTTGTCAGGGTGGCGACTCCTGACAGGCGGCCCATGAAATTCAGCAGGGTCCGCTCCAGTGTCAAAAGATCCCTGGCCCGGCCACGCAGCGTCACCGCCGCAGCACCTGCACTGACCGGTTGCCCTTCGGCAGTCTCCATTTGCCAGTCCACCGCGGCAGAGAATTTCCTCACGATCAGCGGAATCAGTTCCAATCCGCAAACCACACCGCTCTGCCGGGCCACGACCTTCGCCTCACCCGTCGCAGATTCATCGACAAGGTGAAAACTTGTGGCATCCATTCCCGGTCCAAGATCTTCCACGTAGGCCATTTGAATGAGCTGGACGGCTGCCTGTTCCAAATTCCGGTTCATGCGATTGGTTACCAAACAAAAGGACTCAAAAAGCGGGGTTCGAAACGGGCTGAAACCAGGACCAGCTGACTCGAGGGCTGCACGCAGTTCCCGATTCCGGAGGAGGTTTCCTGGAAGGCCCTTCTCGAGAGGTCATCGACTCGAAAATAACGCCACGGAGCAAGAATCGTCTGTTATTGATTGCCGTACCCGCTTTTCCGCCGGGTTTCTGCCGGTACTCCCGCAATCCGCCTCGTTGCCTGATAATAAAGCAAAGGACACCTACCAAACAACGCCGAGCAGAGTGTGAATTTCTTTTTTGCCCGTCAAGACGAATCGACCGTCGCCCTGTTACTGCTTTTAACGTTGGGGGCACTGGTTGCCCGGACAGCTGCCGGTAACGGCTCACCGATTGGAGAACAGCCCCCCGGGGACTCAGCCCTTCCAGACTACCGCGTCGACCTGAACCGGGCCGCGGAAGCGGAATTCCAGGTCCTGCCCGGGATCGGACGGGGCCTGGCCCGGAAAATCGTCCAGCTCCGAACCCGCCTGGGAGCCTTCCGGGGTGTGGATCAACTGCTGGAAGTAAATGGCATCGGCCCCAAAAAGCTGCAGACCATCAGGGACAGCGTCATTATTCACCACCAGGGCTCCGAATCCTGCACAGCGGAGAAACACTGATGTCGTCGCTACCTGGAGAATTTCGGTTGGACGCCCCGTTTGAACCTGCGGGAGATCAACCCCAGGCAATCAAGAGTCTTGTGCAGGGGTTCGGAAATCAGCCTCGCCAGGTACTGATGGGAGTGACTGGTTCGGGCAAAACGTTCACGATGGCCAATGTCATCCAGCAACTGCAAAAGCCGGCGTTGGTCATTTCACACAACAAGACCCTGGCAGCCCAGCTCTATTCCGAATTCAAGGAGTTCTTTCCTCACAACTCGGTCCATTATTTCGTCAGTTATTACGATTATTACCAGCCGGAAGCGTACATCCCCAACCGCGACATTTACATCGAAAAAGACGCTTCCATCAACGAGGAGATCGATCGTCTCAGGCTGGCCACAACCAGTTCGCTGGTCAGTCGAAAAGACGTGGTGATCGTGGCCAGTGTGTCCAGCATCTACGGGCTCGGATCCCCCGAGGACTACAAGAGCATGATGGTCGCCCTGGAAAAGGGGCAGACCATCGATCGGGACGAAATGCTCTCGCGGTTGATTGACATCCAGTACGAACGAAACGATATCGGGTTTGAACGTTCCAAGATGAGGGTCCGTGGAGATTGTGTCGAAATCTGGCCCGCTTATGAGGAATTTGCCTACAGGATTGAACTGTGGGGAGATGAAGTCGATCAGCTTTCCTACATCAACCCGACCTCCGGGGAAGTCATTTCGCAACAGGAGAGGTTGTTTATTTATCCGGCCAAGCACTTCGTCACGCCCGAGACTCGCATTCAGTCAGCGATCGGGCTGATCAAGGAAGAGCTGGCCGAAAGACTGGAAGAACTGCGTGAAGCCGGCAAACTGCTGGAAGCACAGCGTCTCAATGCCCGAACCCGTTTTGACATTGAAATGCTGCAGGAAGTAGGCCACTGCCCAGGAATCGAGAATTACAGTCGCCCCCTTTCCGGAAGACGGGAAGGAGAAACCCCCTCGACGCTGTACGATTTTTTTCCAGATGACTTCCTCCTTTTCATCGACGAGTCCCATGTGACCGTGCCGCAGGTCCGCGCAATGTATGCCGGTGATCGCAGCCGAAAAATGACACTGGTGGAACATGGATTCCGGCTTCCCAGCGCTCTCGACAATCGCCCCCTGATGTTCGAAGAATGGGAAAAAAAGACCGGCAAGGTCGTTTTTGTTTCGGCAACTCCCGGGGATTACGAACTTGAAAAATCAGGAGGCGAGATCGTCGAGCAGATCATTCGCCCTACGGGCTTGCTTGACCCGGAAATCGAAGTCATTCCGGCGAGGGGCCAGGTCAGCCACCTGCTGGATGAAATCAATGAAAGGAAAAAAACCGGGGAACGCGTCCTTGTCACGACACTGACAAAACGACTGGCCGAAGATCTCTCGGCCTACCTCTGCGAAAACGGTGTCCGTTGCCAGTGGCTGCACAGCGAACTGGATGCCTTTGAGAGAATGGAATTGCTGACAGACCTGAGAAAGGGTGTCCACGAGTGTATCGTTGGAGTCAACCTGCTGCGGGAGGGGCTTGACCTTCCGGAAGTCTCACTGGTCGCCATACTCGATGCCGACAAGGAAGGCTTCCTCCGAAGCGAAACCTCCCTGATTCAGACCATTGGGCGATCGGCCCGAAATGTGAACGCCAAGGTCATACTCTATGCCGACAAGGTAACCGAAGCCATGCGTGCGGCCATCGACGAAACGAATCGCCGCCGTACCATCCAGGAAAACTACAACCGGGAACATGGCATCACCCCGGAATCGGTCAAGAAGAGGATTTCCGAAGGAATCGAGGCCGCAGCAGCCGCACACCGGGAAGCGACCGAATCGGTTCGCAAAGCCAACGCCACGGAGGTCGTCACCGCTGAGTACATCGCCGAAATGGAGGCCGAAATGGTGGTGGCTGCAGAAAACCTGGAATTCGAAAGGGCAGCGGCACTCCGGGATCGAATTTCGCAGCTGCATGACAAAATCGGTGAACCCCTTGAGGATGTCCAGATCGAGTCCCGAAAAGGGCGTGGAAAAAAAGGAAAACGACGCAAGAAACCGGTCAAGGTTCCCCGCCCCAAAAAGTTGAAGTGATTCGCAGAAAAACGATCAGCTGATCAGCCGCGGCCCACTCACGCGTTTTGGCAGAAAGTCCCTGCCGCCGCCAACAGCCTGTGCGGACTGCTGACCGCCACCTCCCCATCAGCTCGCAAACCCGCCCGGGTTTCATCTTGAATACCCTACCGCCGTGAAAACCGGAACCCAACAAAAAAAGGCTGCACGCGAGAAGCGGGCAGCCTGTCAGATCTTGAATCCATCCGGCTCAATCAGAACCGGAAAATGCTAGTTTGCGTTTTCGGAGTCCTTGAGGATCAGGATCGAGGACCCCCGTCCGCCGCCGTTGGACGAATTGATGACGTAGTCAGCATTCAGGGCTTTTTCGATCCGGATTTGCGCGTCGACCAGGTGCCCCAGGGTGTAGGCGTCCAGTCGCTTGGCTCCCTCCTTGACCGCCTTGTCAATTCTTCCCTTGATGGCTGCCAGCGTAGTTCGCGACAGGTTCGCAATCGGCTTTGAGGCAGCAGAAGAACTCTGGCTCATCATCAGGTCCACCAACCGCTCCAGGTGTTCTCGCTGAAGATTCCTGCGAAGACTGGAAATCATCGGCTTGCGATTCGAATATTGTCCAACAGGAGCGTTGTCCACTTCTTTCCAGATGGACTGGCTCACCTTATCCATCAGCTCAGGCAGTGTCAGGGCGTCCTGGTCAGCTGGAGTCCGGAATTCGTTGTCATACACATTTCGCAAACGCGTGGGACTCATCAGTTGAGTCAGTGTTGAAGCCTGGATCCCCATGATCCGGTCATGAATCGGCCAGTTGTGATCACTGGAGCTTGATCGGCGCGAGGACGACCTCCAGTGACTGGCAGACATGTACTTGAGCAAATCGGGGGTCAATCCGTAGACGGCATCATCAAACGTGGAATTGATGATAAATTCCAGGGCCGCACGTTGCTGTTTGACGGGAACCACTTCGACAGGCGCCTTGTCCTTGATGTCCCCTTTCTTGTGGCGTGAAACGAACGCTCCACCGATCCACCGTGACATCATGCTCGTCGCCCGGGTCTGCATGCTGAGCGTCATCTCGTACCCACTGCGAGCCTTGGACCAGGCGTCTCCATCCTTGACAAATGTTTCCAGGATCTTGCCCCGGTGATACTTGGCCAACCGCATCTGGCTTTGAGCAAAATCGAGCGGATCCTTCGAAAAATCATACCGCTGAGCCAGGGGATCCGGCCCTCCGGTGTCTTCGTCGGTTCCGTAAGTCAGTTGCGGATCCTTGACTTTTGCCAGGATGGGCTTGAGGTCTGAGGCAAACGAATAACCGTATTCGATGGCCCACATGTCGTAGGGCCCCACACCGATCATTCCGTAATCGCCCTGCACTCCTCCTTTTTTGGTGTTGAAGTTCGTAGGCAGGTAGTCCATCACGCTGCCTGCCAGGGGCATTTTGCCCTTTAGCTTGTCACTGTTGATTTCGTCAAGCGAGTAGATGCTCGAGGCACGAAAATTATGACGCAGACCAAGCGTGTGGCCGACTTCGTGACAGACGAGGTCTGCCAGCAGAGGACCGATGAACGATTCCGGAATACCATCGAGAATCTGTTCCTTGGGCTGGTCCTTTTTGTCCTTCTTCTCGTCCTCGAAAACGGAGCCGTTTTCGAGCATCATCCGCATGATCCCAACATCAAAGGCACGACGATCCGCTGCCTGGCAGTATCCGTTGACCTGGCTGATCCGACCGTACAGACCGTCAAACAGATCATCACCAATGGCTGCCGTTTTCAAATTGGAGGTCTCATGACCTGCCATGGGAAGCCGGGCCTGCCTCTGAATTGCGGCCTTGATCGCATTTCGGTCGGCCGGGTGGGCCAACCGGACTCTTGGATCCCAACTGGGATGATCAGCCAACCAGGCGAGCGTCTCCGGGCTGAAACCGGCTGACATCAGCTTGGGCATTTCCTCGGTGAACTGACGCTCAAAGACCCGGATCCAACCATCTGTGAGAACGATGTCCGCATCCAGGATCTGTCCGGTTTCCGGGTGAACCCGGCTGGGACCGATTGCGGTACTGACGTTGTTGTTCAGCCAGCGAACGAAATTGTAGCGCACATCCTCGGGAGCGATATCCATGTAGGCGCCGGACGCCGCATCCTGCTGGTGAACCACGATTGCATCGGAGATCCCAACTGCTTCGAATGCCTTGTTCCAATGCTCGATACCCCGCTTGACCCACCGTCGATAGCGTACCGGTGTCGTGTGCTCGATATAAAAATGAATCGGCTTCTTGGGGGGAGAAACAGCCAGCTTGGGATCCCGTTTCTCGAGATGCCAGCGGTTGATAAACCGAACATCCACCTCGTCACGGTCGTACTTACCGTAATCGGAGTAGGAAGTCGTGAAATAACCAACGCGTTGATCCGCTTTTCGCGGCTTGTAAGTGGGATCTTTGGTCAGGCGACTTATTGAATAATGCAACGTCTTCAGAGTACCGTCGGCCATCGGAGCCCGGAAGGCAATCTCTGCGTTTTGTGGAAACGATTTCGCCATGGCGATTTCAGCCAGGTAGGACTTGGTGATGCGAACTCCGCCTCCCATGAATCCACCACCACCGAAAAAGAGCGAAGCCTGCTTGACCAGAAGGTCATCAAGATCGATCACCGGGCCTCCGCGCGGGTTCAGGGTCACGATGGGCACATCGGTCAGAATCTTGTCAGTGAACAATCGCTTGATACTTCGGCGAGCCTCATCTTCGCCCGTCGTTTTAATCTGCTGGTTGGGTGCAATGATGGCCAGTCGTTTACCGATAATCCGGTAGCTGACATAAAAATCGTTGGATTGCAGCCCTGCGAAAGTCTCACCACCCGAAACGGTCAGGGCGATAAAATGTCTTTCCGGGCTGTTGGGCAAGATGGCCGTCTTGGGGAGCTCTGCATACATCTGACCATCTTTGGCACGGGTCCAAAGCCGCATGAAAGGCTTGGTTCCGTCTGTTACCGGGACTTCCTTATAACCCTCAATCACCTTCTCAAGCGGGGGATACTCGGGTTTGGCCATACGGGCCGTCGAAGAAGTCGACGGTTTGGCAACCGGCGTGGTTTGAGCCACGGCAATCGTCGGTAAAAAAGCAGCCAGTGCCACCATCACCAACAAACGATTTTCTTTTCGCATCGGGATTCCTTGTTTAGGTGTCACGAAACCCTGTGGAGGCCACAAAGTTTTCATGCGTGGATAAATTTGGGCAATTATAGATTATAGGTAACTTTCACCGAACCTGCGGTTCAAAATTGATCTAATTTTGGCTCCAATCGATGTAATCCTCACCGTCGAAAAAACCGTTTCGAAACACCCGACTGCGGCGAGTACGGTAAATTGCCCGAGGATTTCCCTACACAAGTCACCAAAGCAGGACCCCGAAAATGACGTTCCAGAGAAAACTCCTCCTGAAAACCAAAAACAACGGGGAATGGAATGATTTGACCGAAAGCGTGAGGAACCTGGTTTCAGAAAGTGGCATTCAATGCGGAATGGTCAACGTTTTCAACGTGGGAAACAGCGCGGCGATTGGCACCATCGAATTCGAATCGGGACTCCGGGCAGATTTCTGCCGATTGATCGAGCGGTTGATCCCTAATCAGGGTGAAAACGACACGGAGCACGCCTTGCCGAATGGTAATGGGCCGAATGGTAATGGGCAGGACGGCAATGGACGGTCCCAGCTGCAAGCCTCCCTGTTGGGCCAGGATATCACGATTCCGGTCCAGCAGGGGCAGATGGTCCTCGGAAGCTGGCAACAGATCTTTCACCTGGAATGCGACACAAAACCTCGAATTCGCGAGATCATGGTCACTGTGTGCGGTGACTGACGCCCCCTCCCGATCCGGGGCCTTCCCGACCGGGCACCGCAAATTTTGCCCAACAGTTACAACTCGATTTCGCGTGGGGGTTGTTGGTCACAATCAAAATATTGCCCGATCGATTTCAGTTGGTGATCCGATACCGATCCTGTGGATCGTCTGGATTTTGAACCTGGAATCGAAAATGCCTGCTAAACAAATACGCACCGCAGCCTGCCTGTTTCTTTTGTTCGGTCTCTGCCTGGGGCACCTGGTCCATGGCCAGGATAATATGATCATCCCCGGCACGGGACGTAAAATCGAATCCGTCGGTGACGACTTTGAGGACGAAGACTGGAAGTACAACTTCCGGATGCCCAAAAGCAGCGAGAATATTGATAAAAGGCAGCGGGGCCCTTTTGGTCGATCCGAAAACGATCGTTGGTACGAAGGGGTCAAGCGGGGCGATCCGGACATCATCAAGCGGGTCGCAACACCCAGCGGTGGTATCGCTGGCAGCCAGGGCGCACTGTTGCTGAAAACACTCAACACCGGAATTCCCGGGAGACAGTCTTTCAAACTGCAGCAGGACGATTTCATCTGCAACATTCATGATAAAATCGGAAAGACTGCCGTCAGCAAGGAACCTAATTGTGTCGTCCGCGTCTACCTTCCCCCGGTCGACACCTGGGAAAACCGAACCGGTCCCCACTTTGCGTTTCGGATCGCACTCGAAGCCACTGTCAACAAACCGAGGAAGGGCTTCCTCGCGGTCGGCAGTGCCAAGACCAATGAAATTTTCTGGCCCGGGATGTTTATTGAATTTGTGAGCAAACGCAGCGGCCAACCCCACGACTATGCCTGGATCCGGATCCGCGGTGACCGACTGGGGCACGATTTCAGGGGAATCCAGATCACTCGGGCCGGTTGGTGGACACTTGGCATGTCCGTCAGCAGCGACGGCGCAGTCCATTATTTTGCCAAGCCGGGAGTGGATGACCTGACCGCGGCCGACCACATTACCAGCCAGGTGCCCTACGGTTACCGTGCCGAACGGTTCAGGACCTTCTTTTTCAACGTTTGCAATGGAGACAACGGAAAAACCTGGTCGACTGACTGGGTAATCGACGATCCGACACTGTACCTCGGAAAATAGCCTGCCAACCCTGATAATCGGAGCTCGCATCCCAAACGACAGGTGATTATTTCTGGTTTATCAAACGGTAATCCCGCGCCCTGGAGATTGCCTGACCTAGGCCTAAGAGTCGTTAAACAACCGCTTGTCCCGCGGAAAAACGAATCGAGTGAAAGACAATGCTTCACGTTTCAACGCAGGTCCCGACCATGAATCCACTGGGTGCCAAACCGAACAACGCCATGGAGCCCGAGTCTCATTCAGAAAATGAGATTTAAAACCTGTTGAACCGGATCAACAACCTGGTCGACGAGACCAAGTCACAAAAATCGAATCCCGCTTCAACAGCCAGTCATCCTGCTTCAGATGATGGCAGATTCACTGCTCCCCAGGGGACCGAGAGAGAACGGTCAGAATTTTTTCCCGGGGTTCCCCGCAGCTTCAAGGAAGCAGGCGTGAATGATGCCCAGATTGAAGAACTGGTGCTGAAATTCCTCCTCGCAGCGGGTGACAAATCGGGTCGGGAAATTTCCGATCAGCTGAAATTGCCCCTGCCCCTGATCGAACCCTTTCTGGCTCAGCTGAAAACCGACCAGATGATCGGCTTCGTTGGCCAGGCCACCATGAATGACTACATTTGTCGCCTCTCGGATACGGGGCGGGAACGGGCACGACGCTACAGCAACAGCTGTACCTATTACGGCGCCACGCCGGTACCCATTCGTGACTACATCCAATCCATCCAACAACAGTCCATCGAAGGGCAGTTTCCTACCAAGAAACACCTTCAAAAAGCGTTTTCGGACCTGCTGATTTCCCCCGGGATGCTCGAAAAACTGGGTCCAGCCATCAATTCCGGACGCGGAATGTTTCTCTATGGCTCGGCTGGAAACGGCAAAACCAGCATCGCGGAACGGGTCACACGATCCTTTGGAAAGTACATCTGGGTTCCCAGGGCGATCACTGCTGCCGGCGAAATCATCCGGGTTTTCGACCCAATGAACCACATCGAGGCACCGCCGGAAAACGACGGCATCCTGAACCAGAACCAGGCAGACAACCGATGGGTCAAGATTGAACGTCCCACGATCGTGGTCGGTGGAGAACTGACCATGGACCACCTGGAGATATCGTTCAACGAAGAGAATGGAATCAGTGAAGCACCTGTCCAACTGAAAAGCAACTGCGGCGTCCTGGTGATTGATGATTTTGGTCGCCAGAGAATCAGCGTGGATGAACTGCTCAACCGCTGGATCGTGCCACTTGAGAAGCGGTACGACTACCTTAATCTCAGCAGCGGTCAAAAGATCCAGGTCCCGTTTAATCAGCTGGTCATTTTCTCCACCAACCTGGAACCGAAACAACTGGTTGACGATGCCTTCCTCCGCCGGATCCCCTACAAGATCGAGGTCCCGGCACCGAGCCGCGAGCAATTCCTCAAGCTGTTTGAAATCATGGCGAGAGTCATGAAAATCCAGTACAACCCGGACGCGGTGCAGTACCTGATCCGTAAGCATTACGAACCTGTCGACCGGCCTTTTCGCAACTGCCACCCCCGTGATCTGTTGTTGCAAATCCGAAATTACTGCCGATACAACGAGCGTCCGGTGGTGATGGATGAGGACAGTTTTGACTTTGCGGCGGAAAATTATTTCTCTGTCATGTAGCCTTGCGTCCGCTTGGCCTGTTCCACTCCGAGGATGAAAACCTGTTTTTCATCCGGGTGAAGCACACGCTGCCTCTCCCGGGCCTGGAACTTCTGAATGTGTTTTGCCGGAGGTTCATTTTTCCAGCCGGGATCCCTGCCGGCAGGCTCGTCTGCCTGGTGTTTTCCGCGAAAAAAACCACTGGCTCCCGGATTCAGACCGGCTTCTATTTCTCCTGATCCGGGGGGATGCTTCCCGGGTCACGATTGACCGCACTTCAACGCAGCCCCCTACGCGAATCAGCCGCTGAACGGTCATAATGGGGAACTGCTTGACCCTGAAGTCTCTCCAGAAGACCGGACAATATTTTCCCTGGCCGATGATACGGAGCCAAACTGCAATGGATCTCTCCCCACCCCTCCCAATCCTTCCCGGTCGAAAAATCACCGGCATTTCCGCCATCCTGCTCCCCTTTGAAACGGACGGCAAAATCGACTGGCAGGGTCTGGCTCAGCACGTAGAACGGACCGTTGCTGCAGGTCTGATCCCCGCAGTCAACATGGACACCGGTTATGGAAACCTGATCGACAACGAAATTCGATCCCGGGTTCTGGAAAACACCCGTTCCATTGCGGGCGAAAAAGGGTTCGTGGCGGGAGCATTTGTGGCTGACGAACCGGGATCCGCCTTTGATCCGGATGCCTATCGGCATGCGATGGAACGGATCGAATCCTGTGGTGGAACGCCGGTAATCTTCCAGTCATTTGGCCTGACGGAACAACAGGATGATGGGATTCTCGAAAGCTATCATCTGATCGCGGACAGCTGCGATCAGTTCATTGCCTTTGAACTGGGAAAGGTATTTGCCCCCTTCGGCTCAATCTACTCGCTGGGAGTTTACCGGGAACTGGTTAAAATCGAAAACTGCCTCGGTGCCAAGCATTCTTCGCTCTCCCGGCAGCTCGAATGGGACCGACTGAGAATCCGGAATGAGACCCGTCCGGACTTCAAGGTCTTTACCGGAAATGACCTGGCAATCGACATGGTGATCTATGGCAGTGACTACCTGTTGGGCCTGAGCACCTTTGCCCCGGACTACTTTGCACTGCGAGATTCCTTGTGGGAAACGGAACATCCGGATTTCTATCAGCTCAACGACATCCTGCAATATCTCGGTTTTTTTGCCTTTCGCGCGCCAGTGCCGGCATACAAGCACGACGCTGCCATGTTCCTCCGGTTGAGAAACTGGATTGCCTCGGACCGCACCCACCCCCAAAGCCCCATGCGACCGGAATACGACTCCGAGGTACTCTCCGGTATCCTGGATCAATTACAACAATTTGGTTAGGAGAAAACGATGTCCTATCCCCGGGTTTCCAGGCTGAAAACGGTCGGGCAATTCTCGA
>JAYZFP010000085.1:0-4873 GCA_036336715.1 Planctomycetota bacterium | reverse complement strand
CTGGAAAACGGTGGGTAAACCGAGATCTTCGTGGGCTGTGACCAGCATTCCTACCTTCCTTTCACGGCAAACCTGGACCAATCTCTTGCGCTGCCGGGCGGACAATTGCTCAAAACCGTCCAGCACCAGCAGGTGGGTCTCTCCCAGCAGGGCCACCTTTTCCATTAACCCGCGATAAATCTCTCTCGTGTTGTCCTTTACATGCAGGGTCGTACCATGAATCTCCCGCGTGATGATTGACTTTAGCGTTTCCACCAATGTTGATTTCCCACTGCCATGAGGACCAATGATCTGCCCGTACCACCCGTTGGCAACTAACCGTTCCACGATCAAAGCAGCGCCGGCAGGCTCCTCGAAAAAAAACGGGATCGCCCCAGGTTTGACGAACCTGGTGGAAAAAGGGTTAACGTTAGCCGGTGTCATCATGGTTTAGCCCTGGATCCATTCTGCAAGATATTTTCCCGTGAGACTTCCCGTTTGTTTCGCCACCTTTTCGGGAGTCCCCTGGGCCACGATCTTCCCACCCTGGTTTCCACCAAGCGGACCAAAGTCAATCACGTAATCAGCGTTGGCCAAGAACTGCAGGTGATGTTCAATCACCAGGACCGTGTTACCTTGCTCCACCAAGCCCCGTAGCAAACGGTAAAGCCGGTCAAGATCGACAAAATGCAGGCCAGTCGTCGGCTCATCTAGCACAAACAGGGTTTTCCCGGATCCCGGGTTGGCAAGGAATTTCGCTATTTTCAATCGTTGGGCTTCGCCGCCGGAAAACGAGGTTGCCGGTTGCCCCAGCTTGAGATAACCCAGGCCCGCCTGCTCAAGGGAATCCAGGATCCGGTCAACCTTGTCAATGTTCTCAAAAACCTGCCGGGCTTCCAGAACCGACAGGTCAAACACATCCGCGATACTGTTTCCCTTGAACTCAACTTCAAGCGTAGCCCGGTTAAACCGCTGTCCACTGCAGGTTTCGCAGGTCACATAAAGGTCGGGCATGAAGCTCATTTCTATTTTTTTCTGGCCATGACCGGCACAACCTGGACAGCACCCTGGCTTGTTATTGAAGCTAAACCGAGCGGCCTTGTAACCCCGTTGCTTGGCCAGCCGGGTGGCAGCAAATATTTTCCGGATTTCGTCCAGCAACCCTGTATACGTTGCCGCATTGCTACGCGGCGATCGGCCAATCGGCTGTTGATCAATTTCGACCACTCGCGAAAAACAGTCCGGATGAACCAGCGTCTGGTGAGGCCCCGCCACCCGGTTCAGCCCCAACGATTTCTGGATCGCGGGAACCAGCGTCCCGTGAACCATTGAACTCTTTCCGGATCCACTCACTCCAGAAACACACACAAAAGCTCCGCTTGGAAACTTGAATTCGTCACCCTGCAAATTATTCAAGGTTGCCCCGCTGATGGAAATCCACGGCTGGGAGTCGGCCGTCGTTGACGCCGAGGAAAAAGTCCTGGCGGCTTGGGACATCGATTGTCCAGTGATCGACCGGCTCGATTCACCCATTTCCCCAAAGGCACCCTGGTACACGATTTCGCCTCCCTGCCGGCCCGCTCCTGGACCCATGTCAATGATTTGATCTGCGATCCTCATCATGTCCGGTTCATGTTCCACGATCATGATGGTATTTCCCAGTTCCTTGAGTTCCTGGATGGCTTCCGCCAATTTTTGATTGTCAGCCGGATGCAAACCACTGGTCGGTTCATCGAGGATATAACAGACATCGGTGAGTCGGTTACCGATCCCCGTTGCCAAACGCACCCGCTGGAACTCTCCTCCGCTCAAGCTGTCTGCCCGCCTCGCCAAGGGCAGGTAACCTGCCCCCGCATTCACCAAAAAATTCAAACGGTTGGTGATTTCCTCGATGATCGGTAATGCGATTTCCCGGGATTCCGCGTCCAGATTCCTGGCAACCTCCCTGAAAAACAGTTTCGCCTCCTCGATCGACTGGTTCACGATCTGCCCGATATTCCTCCCATGTAAAAAGACATGGTTCGCCGCTTCACAAAGCCGAGACCCCTGGCAAAGAGGACAGGTTTGGTCTTGCCGGAATTCTGCCAACCAATCCAGTCTTTCCGGGTCAGTGGTGGTTACAAATACTTTCTCCATGACCTGTTGAAAACCAGGTCGACCTGTTTCGCCCAAAAAAAACAACTGTGCCGAGGCCTCATCCGTGACTGAAATAGGGTCATTCGGACCCAGTCCACAAGTGGACATCAGCGATTGCAATTCATCCAATCGCGACTGTTTTTCCTGGCTGTCCAACAGCGAGAGGATCCCGAGTTCTGAAAGTGCCACGTTCTCCTTCGAAAAAACCAGCTCGTAGGAGAACTGGTTAATCGCCCCTACCCCTTCGCACGCGGGACAAACTCCAAAAGGACTGTTAAAGCTGAAGGTGCGTGTTTCAATTTCATCGTAACTGTTTCCACACTCGCCGCAGCAATAGAGGGTGCTGAACCCCCGCTCTTGCCAGTCTGCCGAGCCAGGCTGCAGCACCAGGACCGACATCGATCCTGCCCCGATTTTCAGTGCACAGGAAATCGACTCTGCAAGACGGTCTTCGATCCCCGGCTTAACGATAACCCGGTCAATCACGGCATCTACCGGCTCTGCGGGAGCGTAGGATTTCAGCTGGAATGCGTCCAGGTCCGCAACTTCGTTTGCAATCCGGGCTCGCACAAAACCGGCTTTTCGAATTTCGACCAATTTCATTTCCACCGATTCGCCGGTTTTGAGCGGTGCCAGGATGACCAATTTGGTTTTCTCGGGAAGGCCCAGCAGTGCACTCTCGATTTCGTCCGTAGATGACTGCCTGATCGAAGACTGACAACCCGAACACAAGACCGTTCCCACACGTGTCATCAACAGTCGAAGATGATCGTAGATTTCAGTGACCGTGGCGACTGTGCTGCGGGAATTGGGCCGGGTCTTGTGTTGGTCAATGCAAACCACCGGTTGAAGACCCGTGATCCGTTCGACGTTCGGCCGGGGCAGGTATTGCAGTGATTGACGGGCCTGGATCGAAAGAGAATCCAAAAACTGCCGTTTGCCTTCCGCAAAAATCGTGTCAAACGCAAGTGAACTTTTTCCACAACCACTGGGCCCAGTGACCACCACGATTTGTCCATGCTCAATGGAAACACCAATATTTTTGAGGTTATTGGTCCTGACCCCCCTGAGCTCTAGCGAGCCCTGAAAAGTCGTTTTCCCGGCATCCGAAAGTGGCGGCTCCATGGACTTGGGTCCTTGTTTCTTTCTGGCTTTACTGGGGCCGACCCTCGCGGGAAAAATTCAACTCCCATGACCACAGGGATACCGCGATACGATTTACCCTGCAATTTGTTCAGGTCGCTCCATCCACCGGATGGTTGGCAGATGCCGGATCAATAAAGAGCGCCCGCTTTTGATCAGGCAACGTGTAATCAAACCCGCAGTTCTTGAGAAAATGATCGGACGACGAAATAGCCATCAACTCCTTGACTCCATTTTGCAGGGCAAATTCCACGCAGTGTTGTACCAGTTGTTTCCCCACACCCTGTCCCTGGCATTCACCTGAAACAGCCAGGCAGAGGATCTCTGCCATCTTTTTTGAATAGATCTCGACCGCCGCAAACCCGACGATCTCCCCCCCCCCTGAAACCGCTGAAAATCCGCTGGGAATGAGCAAACGGACCTCTTCCCTGCTTCTCTTGAGTAATTCACCTGACTCCACGAAAGGAAGTGTCAGGTCGTAAACGAAATCAAGGTCTGGTTCCCCTGATCTGCGTATGATGATTTCACTCAAACTTCATTCCTCGCAACAAAATCTTTGCAAAAACTTGGCATACATTTGAGTCCCCAGGGAAAGCTGTTCAATCGCAATCCACTCATTAAAGGTATGGGCTTGGGCAATATTGCCAGGACCAAAAATGATCTTGTTCTTGACCTCCGTAAAGGCTCCGCCGTCGGTTCCATAGGCAACCGTCCTGGGTTTGCGTTTACGACTTAGCTCAAGCGCAGTTTGAACGAAATCGCTTTCTGGATCCGTGTAAACCGGGTCACCGTACTTATTTTTCTTCATCTTGAGACCATGCTCAGCCACAACATCTTCCAGGCGTTTCAAAACAGGTTCGTAATCCACGGAGGGCATTGGTCGAAAATAAATGGTGCACTTGCTCTGGGATGGTGTCATGTTGATCGCCGAGGTGTGATCGTTGATCCCGATATTCCAACTCATCGTGGCGGGTTCAAACAGTGTATTTTGCCAACGCGGGTCCTCTTCAAGTTCGTCATGGATTTTTTTGGCTTCGTGCAAAACCGGGATCATCGCTAGATTTGCATTCCTGCCTTCACGGGTGCTCGAATGAGCCGAGATCCCCTTGCTTGAAATCTCGATCAAGTAAGATCCTTTGTGGGAATAGATCACTTCCAGCAGAGTTGGTTCACCGATAATCATGGGAGTCTGGTGTTCAACAATTTCCCGATAAAAATCACTTTTTTGGGTCACCTGCTTGGCACCCTCAAATCCACATTCCTCGTCAGCCGTGCAGATAAAGTAGATCGGGGCTTTCATCTTGTCCCAGGAAACCGACTGCACGGCTTCAAGCATGCAGGCAATGGAACCCTTCATGTCACAACTACCGCGACCATAAAGACGATCACGGGCGATGCCGGGCTGAAACGGCCCTTTCTTTTTGGAATGCCACTTTTCTGCGGGCACTACGTCGGAGTGGCAACTGTAGGCCAGGCCACCCTGCCCATTCCCTTTCTTGCCGACGATATTGAATTTGCGAACCTTGTTTCGATCCAGGTAAGTGATCCTCTCGGTAGCAAAACCATGTTTTTTCAGTTTGTTTTCAATATACAGACTGACATTACGGTTCGTGCG
>JAYZFP010000084.1:0-16025 GCA_036336715.1 Planctomycetota bacterium | reverse complement strand
GATCGTGTAATAGATCCCGCCACCAACGTAGGTTTTGGCCTGCTTGCAAACCGCCTTGGGAGCCAGCATTTCAAGCTGCCCGTACTGCCTTTCAAAAAAGTTGCCAGTATCCATGGTCACCTTCAGCCAGGGGGAATCAATGGCATCCACAATCTTCAAAACCCCTTCCGCTGTCCTGCCCAGGCCCCAGTGATTTTCCAGCCCGAGGGTCACGCCACAAGCCTCCGCTGTTTTCAGACACTGAGTCAGGGAGTCAATCACCCATTTGAACCCTTCCTCGTCCGTACACCCTTTCAGGCGAGGCTCAATTCCCTTGTTGTTCATCAACTCTTCGAAACTTTTGGAGGTCCCCCACCGCCCGGTGTTGACGCGAATCGTTGGAATGCCCAGCTTGTAAGCCATTTCAATCTGACCGATCGTCTTGTCGATGTTTTTTTGCCGGTACGCCTTGTCGGGGCGGAGAAAGCCCTGGTGGGTCGACATCCCGCACAAATCCAGTCCATTGACAAATGCCTGCCTCTTCAGTTTCTGCAAGAAGGAATCGGAGGTCTCTTCCATTTGAACCTGAAGCAGCTCGACCCCATCAAATCCCATCCGGGCAGCCGTATCGATACATTGGGGCATCGTCAGCTTGGATCCACCCCGGAAGGTGAAAAAGGAGTAGGTGGAAACCGCAATCCGGTTAGGTACGTAGGCGGGCGCCATCCGCTCCGCGACTTGGCTTTCGCCGTGAGCCGCCTCGGACGCAAGGGAAACCGCTGCGGTCGCGGCAAGACTGTTTTGCATAAATCGGCGGCGGTTCATTCATCCATCTCCAGGGTTGGCAGTTTGCCTCCAGTTTCGCTGATTGGCACGGACTGTCAATGAACCCCCGTTAAATGAAACCCAGCCAATCAATCCCGGCACCGGGAATTTGCAGCACCGTGATTTGCCGCATCATGAACCAATGCCCATCCAACCGCAGGAATTGTACAAATCCACTGGCGACACGCCCCCATTCGAGCCAGCCTGTTTTGAACAAGGAGCAAGATCTTTTCGGTTTTTTGGCCACAACAGCCATTTAATCCCGGTACAACCGAAGACTCTTCTCGGTGCGGACAACGAGCCCCTGTTCGGTAAGCGCAGGCGTTGCAAACACCCGCTCGCCCAGTCCCCCCCGGGAAAGGGTGACGATCCGGTTTCCATCGATTGACAGAACCGTCCAGTCACCTGCGCTGGAGAAAAGATAGACCCTGTCTTTCCAGGCAACCGGTGACGCAGTGTACCTCCCCCTCGAACGAATCCGCTTTTTTGACAACCGGCGACCGTTACGGCAATCTATCAGGTTGCAAATCCCACCATCCTCAATGGTCAGAATGACTCCACCGATTTCGATGGGGTTGGACATTTCCGGCACGCCGCGCGTACCGACCCATTCCAGTTGACCGTCCTCCACCTGCCCCTTCTGGTTCAACTGGATGGAGGCCATCTTGTTTCGATTGCTGGTCATCTTGTCGCTCATGGCGTCGTATTCCTCCCGGGTGACCCGGCCATCCTTGTCCTGGTCCATAAAGCCTTTCACCAGGCGGACCATGGCGAGTGTCCGCCCCGGTTCCCCCTCTGCCACTTCGGGTCGCAGCACCAGTTGTTCCCCGGGGGGAATGCGATCGGTCAGCAGGGCTGTCCCGCCCCCACCGCCGAACTTTTTTACCAAGACGTCAAACGGTGGAATAAACAGCGGATCCCCCGGGCTACCCGTACCGCGGTTGGAAAACAGGACCCGGTTTTCGAAAAAGAGGGGAACACTGATCGCCTCAAAAGGATAACCGGTATTCCAGAAAACAGCCTTTCCGGTTTGACCATCGTAAACGTGGCTGACCGGTGTCCCATTGACGGCAACCAGGATTCTTCCACCCTCCCTTTCAATCAACAGAGGTGATGAATTGTTGGTGCTGTTGAGGGGGCGCTTCGTCCGCCAAAGCCGTTCCCCGTCACGGAGCGAGCAAGCGGCCAGGAAGCTCCCTTCGCGGGAATCCCGGACCAGGTATACCTTTTCTCCCGCCACCACGGGAGAAGTCGAAACCCCGTATTGCACCCTGGCAATGGGTAGACGAATTTCCCAGATTTTTTCACCGGAATTCGAATAACGAATCAGTCCATACGCGTAAAATAGGAGACGACTCCATCGGCATCAGCACAACAGGTTGGGCTGGCCTGAGAATTAAACGGGTGAACCTGGGGCCACTTTTCCACTCACTCGGAAGCCATCCACAAGGGTTCTCCACTTGCCAGGGAAAAACAGTGCGTGGCGACCCGCTTTTCTTCCGCGCTGTAACTGGTGACATAAACCCTTCCCTTGCTAATTACCGGCGAACTGTGCCCTGCTGGAATCTGCCTTGTCCAGCGAAGCGAGCCTTCCTCAAGTTCCTGGACCGGACGGCCTGTCGTCAGCTTTCCCTGGAGAACCCCACCACGAAACTGGGACCATTCCTGACCGCCACAAAAACTGAGCCCAAGACAGGACACCCAAAACAACCCCACCAGCCCAGTTCTTGCAAAGCCAAATCGAGGAGCGGCCGCTGACAGTTTTTCAGACGGATACCGGAAACCAACGCGAGCGGAAAAACCATCAACCAGATCCCCTGCGGAAATGAAACAAACAAACTCCCATCGTTCACACTTGCTTGCATTTTGCAATAAGTGCAGCTTGTTCATGGAAACAATTGCAGTACAAAACGAGACAGCATTTTTGTCATGAAAATATTGACATTTTTGAAACACATGAAACATTAAGCATGCATTTATTTCATATAAAAAGAAATAAATGCATCACCTTTGAAAACTGCTCACCTCTACGGCAATTCCACTGCATATTTTTCAAGTCCTTTCATCCTGATTTGCCATCAATTTCCCGACAGTAATGCTTCCATGCTGTTGGAAGAGAATCCAGCGATAGGAAACCGGATCGCCCCTTCTTCGTGGGAAATTGGACCCTGGATAAATAGCATCAGCAACCAAAGGGCTTCCGACTTTCGTTCCGCGGAGCGCCACGGGCAGAAAAAATGAACGATTTCCCTCTTGAAGTGAATGGACCTTTTGGGTTCGGCCGGCATCGGACACCGATGACCTGCGGGCAGGCAGTCAATATCGGAAGGCGAAACCTCCTATTCGGTTACCGATTCCACCCAGGAAAATTCCCGATCGAAAACAGGCGGGCAAAACTCCCCTCGATTGGTCATCCCTCGAGAATATCGCTCCTGTTTTACCACTTTTTCCAAACCGTTTCGGCGAGGGAATGGCCAGCATGAAGATACGGGATGAACTCAGCCAACTTCGGAAGAAGACGCGATCTCGCAACGCCATTTCCCAAGTCAAAGCCTTTTTCAAGGCTTCGGTTGAAATAATTGACCACGAATTCGGCGATGGCAGTGCGAAGATGTCACCGGACCTGGTAGCCACCCTTGTTAAGTCTATGTCGATCGACAAAGCGCATCCTGCCTTGAATCCGGTGAATTCCAATGCTGAAAAACCCACCTTTCACCCCGGGCCACTGCCGGATTCCGCGGTGACTGCAGCCCAAGAGCTTCCGCCGGAAAGAAATTCGGACCGCAGCCTGTTCGTGGACCGTTTCATCAAGCACTTTGTCACCGTTGCGGACGACTGGTCCGTTTCCACTACACTGATTACCAAAGGTGAACTTCACGTCGCGTACAAAAGATTCTGCATGACGACGTTTGCCATCAAAATACCCGTTTTGCCGCTGAGAAAGTTCAACATGCAAATCATGGACTACCAGCACATCCGCGAAACCTACGGAAGCCACAGGCTTTTACTCAACGGAGACACCGTTATTCGAGTCGATTACCGGGGTTTGCTTCTGAAGAACCCCCGAACCGGTAACAAAGACCAATCTGACCAAACGGGAACCGGCGAACAGGTGCGCTAACAGGTCTCAAAGCTGATGGAGATTTGCTCAAGCGAGAAACCCCAAAACAGGTTCAAGGAAGTCAATGAACACCAGGCAATGGGATGAATGGCTGACCTCTCGAAAATGGGGATGAAGAATAAACCGTAAAAGTCCGGTTGATCGCAGAGAGAAAACTGCTCTCGGCCAGTGCGAACTCGCTTTCCCCGACCGGCAAACCCTTCAGTTACAGGCTGATACACTGTGGTTCGTTTGAACCCGGGTGGCAGACAGGCTAGTATGGGCGACTCGATGGAAACAGGTTGAAACACTCGAGAAACAAACGCCTCACTCTTATTTCTTATTCAAGGTTAACGATGAACTCAAAAACTCCCCTCAGGCTTGCCGTCACGCTGGCCTTTTTCGGCCTCGCGGTTGGCAGCTTTGCCAACACCCAGGACGAAAAGAAAAAACGCCAGGGTCGTGGTGGTGGACTTGTCCGCCAGGTCATGTCCCGATTCAAAACCGTTGAGTTTTCTGAAGAGCAGAAAACCCAAATCAAGGAAATTGCCAAAAAGCACGGTGCTCAACTTACCGAGATCCGCAAGGAAATGTCTGGCCTGATGACCGCCGACCAGAAGCAAGCCCGTGCCAAGGCTCTCGCGGCTGCCCGCAAAGAGGGCAAAAAATTTGCCGAGGCAAACGAAATCGCCAACAAGTCAATCGGTCTTTCCGAGGAGGCTCTTGGAAAGCTGAAGGCAGTTCAGGCCAAGAACCAGGCAGTCCAAAAACAAATCAACGAAGCCGTGACGGCCCTCCTGACCGATGGCCAGAAAGCGGGCCTCGGTAAAAAAGGGGCCAAAGGCAAAAAGGGAGGCAACAAAAAGGCCAAGCCCGGAAAAGACGAACAGGTCATCAGCCTGAAGCTCCCGAACATGAAATGAGGCGGTTGTGAACGTTCAGTGCGGTCTGCACTGACAGCAGCCAAAATCTTCGACAATCTCCAGACGGACGTAAAAGGTCGATCCGCTACTTTCACCGTTGGACGGAATGTCGACTTTAAAAAGACACTCGACGAGATCGCGGTCAAAAACAAGCACGTCCATGATTACGAGATTCAAAAATAGTTGAAATCCAACCTGTTTCAAAACCGAAAGCCGGCGAGGACTCACCTTGCCGGCTTTTTCGTTTCACGGCAGAACGCTGCCGGACTCGACTTACGGGCCTACAGCCTGGGCGGAACCCACTCGGGAATGCCCGTCTCCTTGAGCTGCTTTTCATAACGCACCGCCTGCGGCTGCCAGGCAGCGTAGGGAGCGTCCTCATTCACCATCAGCGGCAAAGTCTCTTTCCACCACTGGTCGTACACTTGTCGCAACCTGGCGATTACCTCCGGGTGATCGGCCGACACATCGGTTTTTTCGTAAGGATCCTTGCTGATATCGTACAGCTCCCTGTTGTTGACAAACCGCCAGCGGGCCGATCGCACGGCACAGGAGTTGAATTTGCTCTGGTTCGGATCGGCTCCCTTTTCCCATCTTCCCTTGTGGACAAAAAGATAGCGATCCGCCCATTCGGCCTTCGGATTTTCAAGAAGGGGAACCAGGCTGCGACCGTCCATCTGCTGGATTCCCCTGGGTATTTTCACACCAGCCAACTCGCAAAACGTTGGAAACAGGTCGAGGTGAGCCGTCAGGGAACCGATATCGACCCCTTCACCCAATTTCCCCTTCCAATACCAGAAGGCGGGAACATGCGTGCCCCCTTCGTAGGGGGAGCCTTTACCTGATTTGAATCCGGCGGTGTGCATGGGAACCTTTTTCCCATTCAGCTTGCCGGAACGCCCTGCCTGACCGTTGTCGGTCATGAAGATCAACAAGGTGTTCTCCCAGGCGTTCCACTCGTCGAGACGCTCCATCAACAGGCCAAAGTTGTCGTCGATGTTTTCAATCATGCCGTAACGTCCCTGGGTTCCAGCATCCCAACCAAGATCGGCAAACCTCTTTTTGTATTTTTCCGGGGCAATCATCGGCCCATGGGGCGCGTTGAGCGTGATATACGCAAAGTAAGGAGTTTTCGCTTCATGGTTTTTCCTGATCCATCCGAGCGCTGCCTGGAAAAAGACGTCCGTACAAAAACCACGGGTCTGGACGATTGTATCGTTGTGCAGAATCACGTTGTCAAAGTACCGACCCGCGCCGCCCCGGTTCGGTGGAAAGTCAGCGCAGCTTCCGGGATAGGATTGCCCGATACCACCCGCACCATGAATGAATGTTTCGCTGAAACCCCGGTTGTAGGGTTGGTAGGCGTCTTCGTCTCCGAGGTGCCATTTACCAAAAATCCCTGTCTGGTAGCCGGCCTTCCGCAACAGCTGTGGAAACGTCGTTGTGGAAAGGGCCATCCGTTCCCTCTCCTTGATCGTATGGGTCACGGCATTGCGGAATTCGTGCCGACCACTGAAAATCGCGGAGCGGGTCGGAGCGCAGGTCGGACTGACGTGAAAATCGGTCAACCGTGTCGACATGCCATGAAAACGATCGAGGTTGGGAGTGCGGAGCACCTTGTTTCCCATGCAGGAAAGATCCCCCATCCCCTGGTCATCGGTCATCACCAGGATGATGTTGGGGCGGGAACCGGAAAGATCCTCGGACCAGGCCGGACGCAAAATGCCAACCGGCAAAAACAGAAAGCCTAGAAAGAAAAATCGCATCGGATTCCTTTGAGATCCTGGAAAGAAAAACGGGAGTGGTCGATCCCAAACGGACCGTCGAGCTGCCCACCCGGTTTCCTGCCTGGAAACCGTGCTGCGTGTCATCCTACCATGGAAATCCTTTCCCAGGATTCATGGGCTGCAGATGAGTACGAAAGCGTTCCATCCCGTTTATAATTGCAAGGGCTCAAACGACCACTCCCTGCATTGCCCCCGGAACCCTGGATGCTCACACAAATACTCCCGGCTTTCGCCGTCCCGCTTTTCCTGTTCGCCTGCTGCTTCCCTTTTTGCCCTTTCGGGCTTGCCCAGGAAAGCAATCCCTGGGTTGTCGATTCCCAGCAGCAATGGACACAGCAAATCGCCAAACAGAACGGACTGGTCATTGAGAGGGGAGAGGTCACCACGAAAGGAAAAGCCGGGACCCTGTTGAGCAAACTTCGTCGTTTTGACCGAAAACGTTCTGCCCGTTCGGTGGTCGTCAGTCAATCTCCGGTTTGGCAGAACTGGAACCCGATTGCCAACCTGGGCCCGGTGAACCTGGGCGATGCACCGGTGATGCTTTCGCTCGGACCTGACAACTACTGGATGTTCGGCCGTTACCGGGGTCCGGGTCGAAAGGGCAAGCCGACTGCCAAAAAACCCTTTCAACCACAGCCTGCAAAGCTCGATGGATTCCAAATCCCCCTTCAGACGACTCCGTTCTAAAAGCCTTTGGCCGCACCGGGAGGGTTGAAAAAACGACTCGGCGGTTACCACGCCTGGCAAAGTAAAGACATGGTCCACTGGGTGCACCACGGACCGATCACGGAAAAATTTTCGGCCTGGATGACAACGGCCGAATATGCCAACGGAAAGGCCTATTTTTATTACGACTTCCCCAATGACCAGGACCCCCACGTCTATGTCGATTCCAACCTGTTTGACGGACTGCCTGGCAAAAACCGGGGCATGGCCTACGACGACCCGACACACGGTTCGGACTGCGGAATCATCCGGGGACTGGACGGACGCTTTCACCTGATCCTCGAGGATTGGTCGCCGATTCACGCACAAAGTCATTCGTGGGATTCCCCGCTGGCCGCCCATGCGGTCAGCCCGGATGGCCTGAAGGATTTCAAGCTCCTACCGCCACCGGTGGACCACCGAACACGGCCCACCGGGAAAAAGGGGACCTACCGCCATCCACACTGGGTCAAAGAGCATCCCGAAAAGTTCAAGACCAACATTGCCGAATATGAAATCCACGAACCGGAACAGAATGCCTACGGCGACTGGGCCGCAATCTGCATTGGCGGACAATATTACCTGTTTTGTGATTACGACCCGGCGGACAGCAAAAAGATGAGCGTCGGCTGGTTTACCTCCAGTGACATCAATCGCCCCTTCCAGTGGTGCGGTCACATCGGGCAGGGACATCCCGACCCGGACATCATGTTTGCAGAGGGACAATTTTACCTCGCAACGCAGCAGAAAATGGACTTTATCAGCCCGGGACCCTGGGTGGAAAAAGTCGACGTCCGGGTCGGTGTCGATACCGACAACAATGGCCAGGCTGATTCCTGGTCCGCCTGGTCGCCGGTCCGGGAAAGCTACGACTACGTCAAGGGTTTTACCAAACAGGTTGCCAGGACTCCGGCCAGTCAGAACCTAGCTGAACTGCCACCCGGTTTTGGTTTTCAATTTGAAATCCGTCTGACCGACACCACCGAAAACAAATCCCGGCCAATCCTCGACAAGGTTCAACTTGACTTTACCGACTGAGGCCTTGTCTTTTGGGCCCCTGCTGCCTGCGAATGGGTGCCCTGGCACCTGAGAGCCCGAGATGTTTCGGGCAATCAACATCACCCAATCACTGCGTTTCAACATTCCCGGTCAAAATCCGTTCCGGTTCACAAACGAGAGTGACGACACTTGATGATTCACTGTGAAAAAATTGTCTCACGCAGCCGAGTGACTGCCCCATCTTCCTATGGCCTGCTGATGAGCGCGCTGATTCTGTCCCTAGGCCCGTTCGCACGCTGCGAAGATTCTCTCGCCCCTTTCACCCTGGAGACAGTGCCCCGGGACGTTCGGCAACTATGGGACCCCATCGATTTCGGAAAGGACCCACTGGAGACCTCGGTTGTCCGGGAGTGGGAGGAGGCAGGGGTAACCTGCCGTTACGTCCTGTTCACCGTGGGAACGTTCAAGGGGAAAAAATCTCGCTGTGGCGCCTTTTATACCTTTCAAACAGGGATGAAAAAGGGCCCTGGCTTTGTCTGGGCTCATGGAGGGGGACAACGGGCTGACCGCCAAAGGGGTCTCTGGTTTGCCCGGCAGGGCTATGCCACGATCGATATCAACTGGGGTGGCCGCGAAATGGTTCCCGGTATCGAGCCCAACACCGACTGGGGAGCAGTTGACCCCAGCCAGGGTCCCCGGTTTTACGCCGCTGCGCTGCGGCCCCACGTCAAACTGAACCTGCTGCCGGACCAACATACCATCGACCCGGTGGTCAGTCCCCGGAATGGCAACTGGTTCCTCCTCGCCTACGCCGGAAGGCGAGCCATCACCTTCCTTGCAAACCAACCCGAAGTCGACCCGGGAAAAATCGGATTCACGGGTTATTCCATGGGAGGCAACATCACCTCCATGGTGGCCATCGATCCCCGTCTCCGGGCTGCCGTACCGATGGTGGGAGGGTCCGGTTTTATCATGGAGGATTTCCCAGGCTTGCCGGGTACCGGTCGGGCCCGCGGTTTCAAGAACGTCGATCTTTACAACCGGACGATCGATGCTCAATCCTATTGGCCGCACGTCAAGTGCCCGGTCCTGTTCCTCAACGCGTCGGACGATTTCCACGCCGTTTTTGACAATGTCTACCGATCGGCCAACCTGCTGCCGCACGGAAACTGGCGGGCCAGTCACTTCATGCATTACAACCATTCCCTCAGTCCCCAACAGTGGATCCTGCTCAGCCGTTGGTTGGATCATTACCTCAAAGGTGATCCCTGGATCCCTGCCAACACGCCAGGGATGCTGGTGAAAAAAACTCCCCAGGCCGCGAGGATTCAGCTGACCCCCGACCGACCGGAGCAACTGGAAAAAATCGATTTCTACTACAGCCACGATCCCAATGCCCGGGCGCGATTCTGGATCCACTTGCCGGCGGCTCGTGACGGGGACCAGTGGCAGGCTGAATTCCCGCGAGTCCCGGGATTGCCCCTCTACGCATTTGCCAACCTGACCTATCGCCTGGAGAAACCATCGGAATCCTTCCAGGGAAACACTCAAACCTATTCCATCACCTCGAATGAACTGGTGGAGATTCCGGAAAGGGTGAACCTTTCCCGCCTGACGGCCCAAGCCCAACCTTCCTCCCTGTTTGAAGACTTCAGCCTGCGGGGAACCCGCGACTGGGCATCAGCACCCGGCGGTGGTCTTTCAACCTACAAGTTCCGCGATCCCTCCCGGCCAACACCAACCGCCGACCAGTCGCTCCGGATTTACCTGCGGGTGCCCCGCAAAAAGCTGAACCTGCGGCTCCAGGTCGGAAAACGAAAGTTCCTTGCCGGAAATCGCGGTCCGGCCGAAGATTTCTTCTTGAATCAAAACCTCAAACCGGATTCCAAATCTTCGGCGTCTGACCGATCCCTGTTACTGCGACCAGGTGACTTCCGTTCCCGTGACGGGAAACCGATGAAGGACTGGTCAGAAATCAGCACCTTTCGAATTTCCATTTTCGATGCCAATGCCCGTCTTCACCTGGACCTCTCCGATCCGGCCAATTCAAAACTGGTTTCACGCATCGAATGGGTTTCCCAATAACGGGCATCCTCCCCTATCAGCACGATGCCGGTCGCCAAACCCCCTGCAAGCTGTCGCTGGCAGCAAGCAATCCCTATGGGCCAAACAGACTTCCCGGAAACAAAGTCTTCCCTGACCCCGAGGCTTTTTTTATGCTTACAGGTGAGGCTTCCGCCGAGCCTGCTTCAGCGGTCAGCCCATTCCCCTTTGTCCGTGCCCCTTTACCTACGCTTTCCAATGATGAAACCAGTCATTTCACTGCTCGCCGTTTGCCTGATCCAACCATTCGTCTGCGGGGACGATTGGCCACACTGGATGGGACCCCAGCGTAACAATGTCTGGACCGAAAAAGGGATCCTGAAGAAATTCCCCACGGCGGGCCCCAAGATCCTCTGGCGATCCCCGCTAGCCGGTGGTTACTCTGGTCCCTCCGTTGCCAACGGCAAGGTCTTCGTGACGGATTACACGACCGCCGACAACGTCAAGATTGCCAACTTTGAAAGGAAAGAATTCAGCGGCGTGGAGACCGTTCGCTGCCTCAGCGAAAAGGACGGCAAGGAAATCTGGAAATACCAGTACCCGGTCAAGTACACGATTTCCTACCCGGCCGGTCCCCGCTGCACACCTGTTTTTGAAAACGGAAAGCTTTACACGTTGGGCGCCGAAGGTGACCTTTACCGTTTTGATGTCGCCAGCGGAAAAGCCGATTGGCACAAATCCCTGACCCGGGAATACGCCACCAAGGCAGCTCTCTGGGGATACGCGGCTCACCCCCTGATCGATGGTGACAAACTGATCACGCTGGCCGGTGGCAAAGGAAGCCACGTGGTGGCACTCGACAAGAACAGTGGACGGGAAATCTGGAAATCGCAGACGGCACCGGAACAGGGCTATTCACCACCCACGATCTTCACCTTCGGCAAAACCCGCATCCTGGTCCTGCTCAAGCCAAATGCCGTGGACGGGGTGAATCCCGAAACTGGCGAATCCTACTGGTCCGTACCTTACACTGCATCCAGCAACTCGATCATCATGTCGCCCATCCGGATGGACGATTTTATTTACGCAGCCGGTTACTCGGGACGCAGCCTGCTTCTCAAGGCGTCAGCAGATGGCAGACAGGTCGAAGAAATCTGGCGTAATAAAAAGACGGCCATTTCACCCGTCAATGTCCAGCCCTTTCTCCAGGGGAATGTGCTGTATGGCTTTACCGACAACGGACCCCTGTGTGCTTTCAACCTGCCTGACGGGGAACGACTCTGGCAGACGACCGACGCCATTGACGGCAAGCGGGCCCAGGGATCGGCCACAGCATTTATTGTCAAAAACGACGACCGTTTCATCCTGTTTAATGAACGAGGTGAGCTGATTTTCGCCAACCTGGGTGAAAACGGATACGAAGAAATCGACCGGGCCCAGGTCATCAAGCCCTCCAACAACGCCTTTGGCCGCAAGGTGGTCTGGAGTGCTCCCGCTTTTGCCAACCGGCACGCCTACATTCGCAACGACGAAGAAATCATCTGCGTTGACCTCAGCGAATAAGTGTGCGGCGGATGGGCGAGTAGCCTACCACAAAACGGTCGGCAACCTTGGCCTGTTGATTTTATCCGCTCCCTTGCGTCGATCACTGGGAAAGCGGCCTGCCGCGGTGAACCAGGAAGAAGGACTCGCGCGGTGAACTCGCGCGGTGAACTTGCGCCGGAAAATGGCGCCGGGAAATTACGCCGGGAAGTGGCGTCAAGTCCCATTTGGCCAACGGGGCCTTCCGAACCAGGCCCCCGGCAGTCCATCAGGGAGCAAGGTCATTGGTTCGAACCTGCTTCAGTTTATTGGCCATCTTTTGCCTGAATTCAGCGACCAGTTTCGCGTAATCCGGATTTGCCACCAGGTTGTGGTACTGTTGCGGATCCTTCTGCATGTCAAAAAGCTCCGCACCCCCCGAACCATCCTCCCCGTATTGTATGTAGGCATAATCCTTTTCCCTGAGCAGGAACCCCTTGCCGTTCACTGTAAAGGCAGCCGACCGGACCTCCCGGGTCGGATCATCCAGCAATTTGGAGATATCTTTTCCCTGCAGGCGTTCGGGAACCTGTAATCCGCAAAGGGAGGAAATCGTTGGATAAAGATCCAACAGTTCGGTAAGGGAATGACAGACTGCCGGTTTTTTCCCCGGAACACAGATGATCAGCGGAACACGGGCCGACTCATCATGGAGGCTGACCTTGGCCCAGAAGTCGTGTTCCCCGAGGTGGTAGCCGTGATCACTGGTAAAAATCACAATGGTCCGATCCGCGACCCCCGATTCTTCCAGCGCTTTCATGACCTTGCCAACCTGCCGATCCATGTAGGCTACCGAAGCGTAATAGCCGGAGACGGCCTTCTTCTGGCGGGTCACATTCATCTTCATGTTGCGACTGGTTTTGTAATTGATTCCGGCTCGCGGTATGTCATCCCAATCCCCTTTCAATTTTTCCGGCAGGACCATCTGCTCAAAGGGAAAAGGTTGAAAATAGGGTCGGGGTGCCACGAAAGGGACATGGGGACGCACGAAACCGACCCCGAGAAAAAAAGGACGGTCTTTCAACTGGCCAATCAACTGGCAGGCCTTGCGGGCCGTCCTGCCGTCCGAATGAACCAGGTCATCGCCGTCGGCCTCGACGACAACGAAGGTGTTGCCTCCCACCACCGGCTTTTTCCCGTCCGGATTGCCCTCAAGCGTTTCTCCCTTGCCCTTGGCTTTCCATTCCGGCCCCTGGCTGTTGTACCGTTCCGTCCAGCAACGTGGGTCATCGGCACCATCGGTACCCTTTTCAATTCCGCCCGGCACACCCATGTGAAAAATCTTGCTGACCCGGGCAGTGTGATAGCCATTGTTTTTGAAATGTTCCGCCCACATCACCCGGTCACCAATGGCTTTGCGGGGACTGACATACCCCAGGACCCCGGTGGCATGCGGGTAGTAGCCTGACATGAACGAGGCACGGGATGGACCGCAATAGGTTCCCTGGCAATAGGCGCGGGTAAAACGCGTGCCCCGACTGGCCAGACGGTCAATATTGGGAGTTAGACAAACACGGTTTCCGTAACAGGAGAGCGCCGTGTCCGTCAGGTCATCCGAGATGATAAAAAGCACATTCAGCGGCTCGCCTGCCTGTCCGGAAGGGGCAGCAGCCAGAAAAACCATGGACCAGAGGAGAGCAGCGAAAATGGGGAGGTGATGAAACTTCACGGTTTTTCCAGCATTTGGGACAGGCAAAAGTTCCAGTCTATCATCTGCTGCATGCTGTCGCAGACCGCCCGGTACCTGTTGTCCAAATTTATCCGCGTTGCCCGGGAGGCTTATTTTTTGGCGGCAGCCCGGATTTCCATCGAAATGGGCAAGGACTGGCTGAGGTTGGTATTCCCTACCCTGAGTGTGGCCACCACCTGTCCCGTGTACTGACCCGGTTTGGCATATTTCTGCACAAAGATTTCGGCCTCCACGGATTCCTGTTGAGCCGAGAGTTTTGGATTGGTTTTAAACGCCCAGCCACTGACCCCATTTTCGGGCCGCAACTGAAAGGTAACGGTTCCCTGGTAATCAAATTCCCTCTTCATCTGGATCCGGATCTTCTGGCTGGCCCCCTGTTCGAGAGAGAAACGGCTTTGCGAAAGTGTTGTCGTCACCGGGTAGGGTTTCACTTCAATCCGGATTGGATCTGAATGAACGTGAAACCGTCTACGGCGCTGCTGCGATGCCTGGCGTGCGAGGTTCAATTCGGCATCCAGCTCGCGTTTGATATTTTGCCCTTCCGTTCGATCCTTTCCCAGGCGGGATTCGTTGGCCGCGATGCCCTCCTGTTCCTTCTCCATTTTCAGGATCTCTCTTTGAAGCCCTTCCTGTTCGGTCTTCAGTTTGGCATGGGCAGACCGGGCAGAATCAAGTGCCTTTTTCCTTGCCAGGTATTCTTCTCCAGCCTTCGTCAAACGCATGACTGCACCCTGCTGCTCCCTCTTTTTGGCCGCCAGTTGATCGGCCAACTGCTTTTTCCTGGCTGCATCCATCTCCAGGTTGGCCATCTGTCCCAGGCTGGTCACGGTCGCGCCCAGACCCTTGACCTCTTTTTCCAACTGGTTTTTGTTCTTTTCGGCTAACGCCAGGTTCTTTTCCGCCTGGTCCAGTTTCGTACCGGCGGACCGGACTTGTGTCGCCATGCGTGAGACCGCCTGCCTGGTGGATTGAACCCGGGAATTCAGGCGTTGTTTCTCCTGGCCAACCTTACGGTATTCGCTCTCGACCTTTTGCAGCAGGCCGGCGACTCTCTTTTGTTCGGCGGTCACCTGCTCAAACCGTTTTTCAAACCGGCCGGTGTTCTTTTCAAAATATCCCCGGATAAACACCGAATACACGCCGGCAGGGGAACCGGTTCGAAAATCGAGCTTGTAACTCGCTTCCGCGCCGTTGTCCTGGATTGTCAAACTTGGTTTGGAAACGGTGCGGGGCAACCCAAGGATCCCAGCCTGTAGGATCGGGCCCTGGTGACCGGCAGTCTTTTTCAACCGCGCTTTGACCTCGACCTGGCCGCCCCGGGAAGTCCTGAACTCCTTTTGCGATAATTCAATTCTCCCGGGAAACTCGGTGGTGGCGTCCGCCACCACGTACATCGTGTCGGTCAGGCGGCATTCCGATGGCTCATTGGCGATGGAATTCGTGGTGATTTCCGCTGCTGCAACAGGCAACCGAATCTCTTTTCCCCCAATCCTGCAAACGCCCCGGATCCTGACCTGGCTGAAACCACTTTTCAGCTGCGGATCGCCCCGGAGCACAAGGGTTCCATGGTGATCCTGGCCCGCAATGGCAGCCGGTGCGGCGGTTACCCCAGGAGGGAGCCCTTCCACCTCGAGGTCGATCGGAGCGTCAAACCCGGGAGAGCGGTAAGCAAAAACCTGGATTTCGGCGCCGCCGTCCGGGCGAACCAGGCAGGGTGATATCTTGAGGGGCCTGGCGTTGTTGTCGTTCGGCCCCCGCTCCAGGCCGGCAATCGCCACCAGGTCAACTCGCTGTTCCGGCTTTTTGAAGGACAACTGGTAATAGTTGGGCCCGTTGGCCTGTGGCGGCAGGTTAAACTGGTCATTGACCGAGATCCGGTAGACACCGTCCGCCGGGGCTTCGAAAAGCAACGCCGGGTCTTCGGTTGCCAGTCGCAATCGAAAGGGGCTGGCCAACGGCTCAAAATCGTCACTGCTGGCCACACTCCGAAACGTCTCCTTGCCTTCTCCATCGACGCGAGCCTGTTCGATCGTCAACAGGGGGTCGGTGCCGATTCCCAATCGCTGGGAAATCACTTCGATCCAGATTCTGTCTCCCTTTTTCGCCTCGAACCGGTAGTGATCGACTTCCCCGGTCTCGGAAAAGGTGGCCAGGACTTCACTTCCCAGCTTAAGTTGCCGGACGTCCTTTTCAGCCACCAGCAGGCCATCACTCAACTGGAGAACCACGGGATTCGAAGAACCTTTTCCGGTTGAATAGCTGTAGAGGATGCGACCACTGGAATACAAATTGGGTGTGAGTACCGCGTTGGAAAACCCTCCCGAAGCGTCATTGGCCGGTTGGATCGTGACTTCCTTTTCCTCGAGCTCCCAACCATTCTTTCGGATACCACT
>JAYZFP010000083.1:0-4371 GCA_036336715.1 Planctomycetota bacterium | reverse complement strand
AGAAATCTGGCGGGCGGCCCGGGACTCCGAATCCCGCTTTGTTCAGAAGGCAGCCGTGGTGGCCCTGCGGAAACTGAAGAGCCCGCGTCTGAAATCCTATGTCGACGGCTCGGCAATTTCCAGTATCGACAACGAGGTGCTGCTGGAGGCAGTGCGGGCCGTTCATGACCTGCCGCTGATCCAGTTTTTTCCGCAAATCGCGGCACTGGCCAATCGCACCGGGTACCCGGATGCGGTGACCCGCCGGGCGCTCAACGCCGCGTATCGCCTGGGGACACCCCAACACGCCCAAGCCATTGCAGCGTTGGCCGCCAAGCCGACCGCTGCGCCGGCCATGCGACTGGAAGCCCTCGACATGCTGAAATCGTGGGCCAAGCCGTCCAATCGCGACCGGGTACTGGGAGACTGGCGACCTCTCGCGTCCCGCCCCCGTGAGGCCGCCGCCACCGCCCTGCGGGGCAATCTGGTCGCCATACTCGGCGGAAACACAAAGATCACCCAGTCAGCCATCGATGCGGCTGCAGGACTCGGAATCCGGGAAATCGAACCCGTCATCAGGAAACGCTTTGCTGACACCAAAGGAAGTGCGTCCACACGGGCCAATGCACTGCGGGCAATGGAAGCCCTCAATTCCGACATGCTGGACAGGACTGCCATCGATGCCTTGAATGACGAACAGGAACTGGTGCGAATTGCCGCGCGGGACGTGCTCTCAAGAGTCAACCCGCCGGTGGCCCTCGAGTCCCTGGGTGGGGCCACGGCGTCCACCTCTCTTGCAGAGCGTCAGCAAGCGTTTGCTTCCCTGGGACGAATGTCGCCCCAACAGGCAGGCAGGCTTCTGGAACAGGCCATGCGCGACCTCAAGCAGGGAAAAGTCCCTCGGGACACCCGGCTGGACGTGGTCGAGGCGGCCCGAAAAATCGGATCCCAGCCGCTGAGACGTTTGCTGGCCGAATATGACAAGGCTACCTCCGGAGAGCAGGGACTGGCCGGGTACACCGACTGCCTGCAAGGGGGCAATTCAGCCGCCGGTCGCAAAATCTTTTTCGAAAAAGCAGCCGTTTACTGCGTGCGTTGTCATCAGGTGGCGGGACGGGGCGGCAACGTGGGCCCCGACCTTTCCCGCATCGCGACCGAGAAAGACCGTCGTTACCTGCTGGAGGCAATCGTTCAACCGAATGCGGCCATCGCACGAAACTACGAAACCGTCCTGTTGGCCACCGACGATGGCCTGAGCTACAGCGGGATTCTCAAGGAAGAATCCGAAACCGAACTGGTCCTGTTGAATGCAGAAGGAAAAACGGTCCGGATTCCAAAGGAAACCATCGAACAGCGGGGGAAGGGAAAATCATCCATGCCCGCCGACCTGATCAACAACCTTTCGAAAATGGAGGTCCGGGACCTGGTCGAGTTTCTTTCATCGCTCAAGGAGTGAGGCCCGGTCCGGGAACCCCAGGGATCCCTTTCCCGGAAAGACAAGCCGGCGGCTCGTGTGCAACGTGCGGCCAGCAGGTTTTGCCTGCCCGGAAACAGGCATTCAGTGAACCCGCTGCCCGGGAGAGGCTCCTTCGTCGACTCCCAGAATGAAGACGTCCTCTCCACCCGGGCCGGCCGCCGTAATCATCCCTTCACTCAGGCCGAATTTCATCTGACGTGGCTTGAGGTTGGCAACAATCACCACCAGCCGACCCACCAGTTTTTCAGGCTCGTAGGCTTTTTTGATACCGGCAAACAACTGCCGGGTCTCATCTCCCCCCAGGCTGACCGTCAGCTTCAACAGCTTGCGGGCATCGGGAACTTCATCGGCCTGGATCACCCGGGCAACCCGCAGATCCACCTTGGCAAAATCATCGATCGTGATTTCATCCGCCAGGGGCTCCGCCTTGAGGTTCTCGTCCGAGTCATCGTAGGGGGAAACCACTTTCGACTCTTCGGTTTCGGCATTGGCTGCTTCGTTTTCGGCTTTTGTTTCTTCGGTCATTTTGTTGACGTCCTTCATGTCTGCCCGTTTGAGCATGTGTTTAAACTTGTTGATGGAAACCCCGGTTACTGGAACCTGCGTGTCCTCCCATTTCACCGCATCCACACCGAACAGGTCGCAGGTTTTCTCAGCCAACTTGGGTAAAACCGGTGAGAGATAGGTGACGATTTGCCGGAACAGGTTCAAGGCCACCGTACAGACTTCCTGCAGTTCACCCAACCTGGTTTCGTCCTTGCGGAGGTTCCAGGGCTCGGCGTTTTCCACGTACGGATTTGCCCGATCCGCCAGCTCCACGATCAGTCGCATGGCTCGGTTGTAGTCACAGCTCTCGTAGGCCGCGGCAATCTCATCTCCGGCCTGGGCGGCCTGCTGGAACAGGCCACCGTCATCGGGATAGGTTTCCGAGAGCCCGCTTGCCTGCACAAACTTGGCACTGCGACTGGCCAGGTTGACCACCTTTCCAACCAGGTCGGAATTGACCTTGGAGACAAATTCCTCCAGGTTCAAATCGAGGTCATCCAGTTTGGGGCCCAGCTTGGAAGCATAGTAATACCTGAGAAATTCCGGATCGAGGTACTTGAGATACATTTCCCCCTTGATGAAGGTTCCGTCCCGCTTGGCCATCTTCTTGCCGTTGACGGTCAGGAACCCGTGAATATGGATTTTGTTCGGCAAACAGTAACCGGCAACTTTCAACATGGCCGGCCAGAACAGCGTGTGAAAATAGGTGATGTCCTTGCCGATAAAATGATGGATTTCCGTGGCATCATTTTTCCACCAGTCGTCGAGCGAACCCCCGGTCTTCTGGCACCATTGCCGTGTAGTCGCCACGTAACCGATGGGTGCGTCAAACCAGACATACCAGTAATTGCCGGGGCTGTCCGGGATTTCAAAACCAAAATAGGGCCCCGGCCTGGAAACATCCCAATCGCGTAATTCCTCGTGCAGGAAATGTCCCTTGAGGTAATTGGCGGTTTCCGCCTGCAGGTGATCGCCCTGTTGCGTCCAGTCATCCAGGAATTCATGCAGGGACTCCAACCGGACGAACAGGTGTTTGGCCGTCCGCACGACCGGCGTGGTGCCCGTCAATTCACTGACCGGGTCGATCAGGTCGATGGGTGCGTAGGTGGCACCGCATTCACAGTTGTCACCCGCCTGATCCGGCTTGTTGCATGTGGGGCAGGTTCCCTTGACAAACCGGTCTGCCAGGAACGTGTTGGCTTCGACATCGAACAATTGCTGAACATCACGCTCCACGACCAGTCCCTGGTCCCGTAGTGACTGCCAGAATTCACCACAGAGCTCCCGGTTTTCTTCGCTATGGGTGGAGCCATAGTGGTCAAACTCAATATGGAATCCGGCAAAATCCCGCTGATGCTCGAGGCTGATGCGGTCGATCCATTCCTGTTCATTGATCCCGTTTTTCTTGGCGCTGATCATGATCGCAGTGCCATGCGTGTCGTCAGCACAAAAATACCGACACTGATTTCCCCTCAATTTCTGAAAACGGACCCAGATGTCGGTCTGGATATACTCCACCAGGTGTCCCAGGTGAATTGGGCCATTGGCATAGGGAAGAGCGGAAGTCACCAGGATTTGGCGTTGAGTCATTCAACACTCCATCTTCTGTTCGGCATTGTTTTCGAAAGGGATTCCGGTTTTGACACAAGTTTGGATGGTGAACGGACCTTGGCCTGGACGAAAAAACCGGGTGGATTCCAAAAACCGGCCTCGATTCAGGTCTGAGCTGATTGCAGGGTGAGCCGCACCGCAAATCGAAAATTTTATCGAAATGCGACTTGGACCTGAAGTACAGCGAACTGAATTGACCCGTTTTTCGCATCAAAGTTCACCCGGTTTGCCCCTTTCGACCCCCTGCAGATTCGTCAGTTCGGTTCCCTGGCCTACAATAAAACATGAAATCTTCCGCCCCTGCCTTCCAATTGCCCGATCCTGATCTGATGCCAGTTGCCCGTTGCACAGCAACCCTTGCTCCCGTTTCAGCCCCAAAACCCATCGATAGTTCCTGGCTCCGCCCATATCCGGGAGTGACCGCTCCGGGCTGGTTAGCCTTATTTCTGCTGGCGAGTGTGCTGGTCGGTGGGGAGGGTCTGGCCCAATCCGAAAGCGGGAGTCGATCGGACGAGAAGAAACTGGTCCAGGAAAAGTCGTTCATCCGATACCGCTCCATTTCCTACCTGAAACACGATGAGCAGACAGATTTGCTCTGCGATCTTTTTGTCCCGGAAGGCAAAGGACCCTTTCCGGCAATCCTGATGATTCACGGTGGCGCTTGGCGAAGCGGAACCAAACTGCAGATGAAGTGGCACGCTGAATCAGCCGCCCGCAACGGATTTGTTGCCATGTCGATCAACTATCGACACGCTCCC
>JAYZFP010000082.1:0-41811 GCA_036336715.1 Planctomycetota bacterium | reverse complement strand
CCCGGTGAGGCGAAATTACCGGCCATCCGCTGCAGCAAAGGCTTGGCTTGCGGGGACGGTCGTCCGCAGGGCCTCCTGGATCGTCTGAAAAAAAACCGGAAAAATTCAGAAATCCTGACCGGATGGGCGGCTTTCGGCATTAGAGCGGGTAAGTGGAACATTTCAGCTGGACCGGGGAGTCCTGAATGGCAATCCGGATCTATCGACTGGATTAAAAGTGTTAACGCATCCACCCCGTGACCCGGACCTTTTTTACTTTGAACTGACAGGTAAAGCCTATGAGCACCCTAGCCCCCGTTTCCCCGGATGTTTCCTGGGAGCAGGATTACTCCGAACGAATGAACCCGACCCTGCTGACGAATCTGCTTCGGTCCCACGTGCCGGTACTGGAACATTCGGGCTGGTATATCCAGGAAGTGGAGCAGGGATATTGCGAATCCATGCTGCCCCTCACCGCCCCCACGACCAATCAGCATGGAACGCACCAGGGTGCGTTGATTTCCCTTTCTGCCGACTATACCGGGGGTGTGGCTTTGGCCAGTCTGTTGAAGGGAGTTCCCATGGCGGGGGTTCATCAGTGCGGTGAAGGGGAATCCGCTTCACTCTGGCTGGCCTCGATGACCGTAAAATATAAAAGTCCGAGTTCGGGACACTTGACCGGTATCTGCCGCGTTGACGATTCAAAAGCCGAATCGGTAAGGAAGCGTTACTTTGCCGGACAGCGGGCCCTTGTGACGCTTGAGATTGAATTTCACTCGAACGGAAAGCTGGTTGCGATTGCCGAGATGAAGTATTTCATCCAGCCAACCAGCACCCTGACCCCGGATCCGGACTCCCTGTCCCGATCGGTTCTTTTTGATCACAAGTTGAAGGCATCTGCACGGATGATCGCTGCCCTGCGGGCCCGAAGTTCATCCAACCCCAGGTTGGTGGACAGGTGTCCCTATGCCTCCGAAAGCGCGGGTCCCCACGGGCACCTGCTGGCGGATCGCCTCCAGGCCATTTTGCCGCAACTCAAGGACGTGGTGCTGGCGCGCTCTCAACACATCGACGGGGTGCTCTCCGAAGGGAGGTTTCGACAGGTTGTCATGCTGGGGGCCGGGCTCGATATGCGTTCGCTGAAGCACGCGGCCCGAAACCCCCATACGATGTTTTATGAGCTGGATCTTCCGGAGATGGTGGCTGAGCGAAGTCGGGTGATCGACGGACTGCCGGAAAAATACGGGAAACAGAGGGTGATGATGCCAGCCGACTTTCGAAACGACAATCCGGCGGATTTGCTGCGTGCCGATCACCGGTTTGACGCCAGTCTTCCGACACTTTTTCTTTACGAAGGGTGTTCGATGTACTTTCACCGGGATGAAAACGAAAAGTTGCTGCGGCAACTGGATCGCCTGATGGGGAACGCCGACAGCCGAATCTGGCTGGACGTTGTGAGTCACCAGGTCGCCGCGAGGCAGATCAGTCATCCCCGGATAACCGATTTTCTCGAGGGAATGGACGACCTCGGTGAATCGTTTGTGTTTGGGGTCGATCAGGCCAGTGCGTGGTTGGAAAGTCTCGGACTGCAACCTGTGGAGGCGATCAGCTGTGGCGAATATCTCTGCGATTCGGACCCGGTGCTGCGGAATTATCAGTTTGTCACCGCGGGGCCGAGTCGGTACAAACGGCCCATTGTGAATTCGGTGCCCGTGTCGCCGTGATGGAACCGTCCTTTTTAGCAAGCAAAAAAGATCCGGGTTACACAGGGAAGTTGCCTCGAAATCAAGTTCATTCGTTGGTGAAGTTCATCCGACAAACGAGTGGGCCCCGGGAATCCTGAGAGCACCGAAATTGGGAATGCCGTGCTCCTGCTGGCAAGGGCTGCTGGTGGAGTGGCCGGCATTCCTCCCCCTGGAGGGTGTGGTTCGGTTGCCATTCGATTGCCATCCAGCGTTTCAGCGTTTCCTCGCCTTGATCGTGTGGTCATCCCAGTCGGATCCGTCCATGAGGACGAACCGCACACGCATTTCCTGGTGCGTGAGGTCGAGCTGGATGACGTGGTGGGCACGGTCGGCCTTCCCGCCATCTTTCAGGTACCAACGATCCTGTTTGGGCTGCCGCTGGCCGACCCCGAGGCCACCTTCACCCACGTACACGATCCCGGTCGGGTCTTTTTTGCCGTCCCGAATCGGAACGGTACGCTTCATGCAATGACCGTCCGACTCCAGGGCAATGTCAACATTGAAGCTGTCGAACAATGGACAGAAGATTGGCGCATGGGCTGCCGGACCCTTGACGGCAGGATACAGGGGGCGGTGGTATTGCACGAGCAGCCACCGAACTGCCGGCCGAAGACGTTTCAGTTCGCCAGCCAGCCATTCGGCCTGTGCCCCGCCCCCTGGCGAATTGGTATCCAGGGTCACCATCGCGACATCTTTGCCGAGCATGGTGGTGTGCCACCGCTCTGTCTCGGCATCCAGGTCAAACACTTCAAAATAAATCTTGCCGCTATCATGGTTGCCTTTGGTCGGAATGATGGGCAGGACCCGACCGTCCTCCTGGGTCGTCAATTCGTGCTGGCTGAGCCACAACCGCCACTGCTCCCAGTTGGAACCTGTGGCGATGTAGTCTCCCCCGTGCGCGAATGCGAGGACCCTGGAATCCGAGGTCGCCTGGTACGCAATCCGTAAATTCATCCGGCAACGGTTTGCGTGACCGCTGCGCGAATCTCCACCATGAATCAGGTTGAAATCCGTGCCCTCCTGGGGCGCTGTGCGGAAATAGAGCTCGCGGGATCGTTCTCCATCGCTTTCCATTATGAAAAAGTAGTTCGTATCGGGCCGCAGGTTCCGGATCCTCGCGTGATGGTAATATGCGGACGCGATTTTCTTTGGCGGTTTTGGCTGCTTGATGGTGTACCGGCCGTTTGACTGACATTTCTGGCTCAGTGCCGGTTTCTGCTTTTTGCCGTCCGATTTGGTTCCGTAATAAACGAGGTGGTTCTTGCCAGGGTCGGCAGTGGTCCAGGAGATGGTGGCTTCCCGGCTGGCATCCCCCGTCCATACAACACGCCATTGGGCGGGTGTTGTACCTCTCAGCGGCGTCATCCTGGAGATCAGGGTTTTGACATCCAGTTTTTCCAGGTCGACCTCATCTGCAGCAACCGCGGATCCCCCTGGGATAGCGACCATTGGGATCATGGAAACAATGAGGCTCGCGACGATCCAGTTGGAACGATGGTGATTCATGGGGTAGCAAGTTCCTGTTCTTTTTTGATGGTTCATGAGTTGGCAGGTTCCTGATGCCTGGTGTTTGTAGATGATAGTTGAAATAGGGCCGGCAGCCCAAGAAAAAGTACCAACAGGGGCGCGGCACTATTCGGCAGCCGCATGGCGAACTCCGGCCAGGCATCGATTCCCATGGCTACCGGGCGGCTGGCTGCGGTGATCAATCCCCAACATCCCATCCAGAACAGCAATGACCGAAGGTGAAATGCAAGAACGGTTGTCGCAAGAAGGACATCCATGGCACCGATGATCCGCAGGAGAGCGTGGCAGACCGCCTCGGGGAAATCAATCCCGATATTCCGGGCCGTGCCATACAGAAGATCCTGGAAAGACGGGTTGAGCTGCCAGGCTTCCCAGCCATGAATGGCGAACGTCAAAGCGCATCCAATTCGGAGTATCCAGTTTGCCAGACGATCCGTGCGAGGATTTCGCGAGATCATGAAAGCCAGTGCCACCATCATCCCCCACCGCGTCGCGTGGGCTGGCACCGAGAGTTCGGCGAAAGCCTTGCCACCGTTGATCGCGGTTGCCTGGGCATTCACCAACAGCCACATTGCCGGCAAAAGGTAGAGCCAGGAGAGTCCCGGCCACTTTCCAAAAAAGAATGGGAGTCCTGCTGCAACCAACAGGCACAGAACTGCCACGCCCTGGTCAAGCTGTCGAAGTTTTTTCACGTTTTCGAGGGTCCATTCGGGGTCGCGTTCCGGGGTGGGCGTCGCGATTTCCACACTCTCTTCAAAAAGATGAGCCAACATCGCGGCTTCAAAGTCAGAATCGCCGGCTGCCTCGACCTCCTCTGTTCGCACCATGAGCTTTCCGGCAGGACTGCCTTCACGGAAAAGCACCGGCCAGGTAGCGCCCAGAATGGTCAGCAATGCGACGATTGCGGCGAATCGTGTCAGCTGAGGGTTTTTCCAGGTGGGTGAGGGCATGTGGGTCGGCGGTCATTAGCTGTAGGAGTTCATCAAAACTGACTCAGGGAAACAACCCATCCTGTTCCGATGGAATGGAGTGTCCTGCCGTTGTTTCACCTTGCCATGCTTGTTCCCTGATTGTAGCGAGGGTGCCTCTTGAACGTGACCAGCGGATCCCCTGGAAGGACCAAAAAATTTCAAATGCTGCAAGCGTTTTTTTCTTCCTGAAGATTGCGATTAAGTTTGATGGTTGGGGCGGTTTGCCGGGAGTTTTTCGGCTCGATCGTTCGTGTAGGGGTTGCACTGAAAGTCCTGGATCTCTTGGAATGAAAGCAGGTTCCTTGTCGGCGGCATGATTTTCAGGGCAGTCGGGGGAATTGGACAACTTCTCCTCCCGGTGGGATCCTGCCCTGGGAAAAGTGATCGAACGATCCCGTCACGCCAACTGGCGGTGCTGGTGAACTTACGTTATTTTCCGGGTTGGGAAATGCAATCGACCGAGGCTTTTTCGACGCTCCTGTGAACGCTCAATGGATTTGCAGGATGCAGGTCGGGGGTCACGATTGGATCGTTTCCTTTTGCAGTTTTCTTCATTAACGTCAGCGGATCCGGAAATCGGGCTGACAACACCGGGACCAGGAAATGCCACTTCACGACAAAGAGGCCATTCGCGAATCAATCAACGACGATGTCTACGCGTCGGTCGACCTTTTGGTGCCCATGCCGAAATTCAGCTTTCCTTCCTCCGAGTTCGATCCTCGGCACGCCTACGCCGTTGTTCATGACGAACTGATGCTTGATGGGAATTCCCGGCATAACCTGGCAACATTCTGCCAGACCTAGGTCGAGCCCGAGGTCCACAAGCTGATGGACGAGTGCCTCGACAAGAACATGATTGACAAGGATGAGTACCCTCAGACCGCCGCGATCGAATCGCGCTGCGTTCACATGTTGGGCGATTTGTGGCACTCCCCGGAAGGTGCAAATGCCATTGGCTGCTCCACTGACGGTTCCAGCGAAGCTGCTATGCTCGGGGGATGACGCTGAAAAGGCGCTGGGAATCGAGGGGCAAAGGGACCGGGAAACCGGATCTCGTCACGGGCCCCGTCCAGGTTTGCTGGCACAAGTTTGTCCGTTATTGGGACATTGAACATCGTGAAATTCCGATGGAGCCGGGTCGCCTGATCATGACTCCTGAGGAAGTGCTCAAACGCTGTGATGAAAACACGATGGGTGTCGTCCCGACGCTCGGTGTGACCTTCACCTGTCAGTACGAACCGGTCGAGGCGGTTGTGGAAGCGCTGGACAAACTCGAGCAGGAAGAAGGATACAAAGACAACGCCAGTTTCCAGAAAGGAAAAGGGAGCTTGCGTTGGGCAGGCTTTTTCTGCTTGCAAGTGGGCCAAGTGTGCCATATAAGTGAAGTTTCATGATTGAATTGTTTTCGACTCGTTCAGAGTAATGATTCTGGTGGATTGGAAATGAACGCTGAAAAGAAAGAGAACTGCGATCTGGATCAGGACCCTTGCCAGTCGCCGAAAGAGGACGCTATCGCTGATGACGCTATCGCTGATGACGCTGTTGCTGATGACGCGAAATCCGTCGAAGGTCTAACGTTGACAGGAACCCAGGTCAATTGGTTGATTCCGAGTGTGGCAATTGGGTATGTGCCATTCGTTTTCTTTTTAGTCAGTAATTCGAATGACAGTTATGGTGTGTTCGTATATAGCGGCCTTTTTCTTGTGTATGCCATACCGGTTTATGCAATCCTTCTGACCTGGAACACGGTGAAACGGTTTCGGAATGGCACGAACAATTTTGCTGTTACCATGTACCAGCTTTTTTCATTAATCATTTTATTTGGCTGGTTAATGTACGTCCTGAACTTTAATGGTTCTCCTGCCTGATTCATCAGGTCGTTTCACATGCCGAATCAAATTGTTTTGTACTCTTCTTGTTGCATCGAAGAGGAAACAACGCAGGAACAGGGGGCATCCCCGGAATGCGTTTGAATTTCTTTAGTCCGCCGCAAGCCTCTTGGCTGGATTACGGAACTCATACGACAAGACGTTTCCTGGGTCGTTGTCGCCTGCTAGTTAAGTGCTGGTCTGTGATCACCTGGGTTTCTTCGGTGAGTTTGTGCTGACGCGTTGGCAGACATCTTTCATCGAGCGTGATCTTCCCGCCATGGTGGCCCAGGCCCGGATGCCCAGAAGCACGGGGCTGAAATGAAAAACGGAGCTGCCGACGATGATGACGACACCCCCGATTCACACCGCGTTTTTTTACACTGTGTGTAACCGACCAGAAAGCTCCCCCTGCTTGATGCGTTTCGGATTTTTCTCCGCAAGTCGTTGCGCGATTTTCACCGCTTTCCATCCAGTTCGGTTGAGTCTGGAGGCCGGAGTGAGGCGGGACCCGAGTCGCCAACGTGATACCGATCCTGGATTCAGACAACGGAGCCTTTACGGTTCGGTGGAGAGCAGGTGTCTTATCTTTCTGGCAAGCGATTCATTGGTCGCGAACAGGATTCCTCGATGACACATGAGCGTGGAGTCATCCCGATTGAGTTCGAAGTCCTGGCCGTAGACATCCGTCGCCACTGCACCCGCCTCCTTGAACAGACAGGCTGTCGCCGCGTAATCCCACAGCCTGCCGCCGCCGTCCGTCTTCGGTAACTTCAGGTAACACGCAGGTGGATTCGTGAGCACCTTGCAGGCATTCATTACGGCTCCAACATCCACGTCGATTCGTAAGCCCGAGAGCCCGATGTCACGGGCAACTGCCTCCAGCGCTCTGGTGACCTGCTCTCGCCCCTAGCTGCCAAGAAGACTTCTGTCGGTAAAGAGTGAAAGGGAATCGCTGTTGGACGTTGGGGTCCAGGGCCGGCCGTCGAGAAATGCCCCGGCGGACGCAATTGCATGATACACCGTCTTGCCGACGGGATCGTAAACCACGCCAATGGCTGGAGTGCCGTCCCGGCTGACCAGTCCAATCGAAACGGCATATCCCGGCGTTCCCATGATGAACGGCAGGGTTCCATCGATTGGGTCAATACACCAGAAGTAATCCGCGTCGAATCGACCTCCGTCGTCCGGTTGCTCTTCGCTTAGCAGGCCCAACTCGAAACCTTCAGTCGCAGGTTTCAGCTTTTCGAGAATCAGGGCTTCGCTGCGCCGGTCGACTTCCGTCACCACCTGCGACGCCAGGCTGCCACGATCGGATTTGTGTTCGATCTCTCGTGGCCGGGATCGAGCGATCATCTCACCAGCGAGCGTGGCAGCATCAATCGCCTGGTTAGCGATTTTCGCAAGTTCAACAGTTGAAAGTTTCATAGCGAATTCAGAACCTCTTCAGCGAGGCGTTTGCTGTACCGATGAGCTTTCCAGTGCCCTGGGCTCCATCCCTGAAGAAAGCGAAAGAAATCCGTCCATGCAACGGGATAAAGTTCACGCCAGTTTGCTTCGAGTTCACGGATGTTGATATCCTTTCCCGTGAGTCTCAACGCTTCGCGGAGTCGCTCGAAGTACCGATCGAGTAAACTTGCTTCGCGACTTGCGCACTCGTCCTCATCAAAACAACTGCTGATAAAGTAGGCGACATCTTTCATTCCGCAGCCGCCGCCGACATATTGAAAATCAACAGCGGCAGCTGATTCTCCATTGGCACTGAAGCAGAAGTTTGCGAGCTTTGCATCACCGTGCACGAACGTCTGGAAAGGGCTGTCGGACAGGCGACGATCCAGCGCCGCCGCTGCGACTTTGAGCCGACTGTCCTCCAATGCGTTAAGTTCATCGGGACGGGTGGCAAGGTGCCAATACGTTCCCACGGTCCACAATCCCTCGGGGCGTTCCTGCATAAAGGTGGCATGGAAGTTCGCCAGCCACGTCAGGCACGCATCGACTACGGTGTCTCGCACCCTTTGGCGACGGCCGGCAAAACCCGCAGAGTCCAGGTCCTCAAGCAGTAGCAGGACACCGTCCGGGCGACGTTCAACGGCGAGGCAATCGGGGACGCGGCAGGCATCAAGGCACCTTGTCGCGTAGCGTTGATACCAGACGGTCTCAACCTGATAAGATGTCTGTTTTCTCTGGTGAGAACGATCCGACGTCCAACCGTACTTGTGGGCCTGTTCGTCAGGCCACCGAACATGTTTCAGGATGACGCCAGGAATGACGCTCCCTGTGAGATGATACCTGACGATTTGCCCATAGCCACTCCACAGGCTCTGAACGATCTCGGTGCCTGAAACCGCCTCGGCGCCCGTCGATCGGAGCACGAACGCAGTCATGTCTGCTTCCAATGGATCCGAGTCGGTCACGTTACGGCCCTTGAGAGTTCTGTCTGCGATCTGCCCAGCCTTTCATGAAGGCTGTGGATCATCATTTGTACGAGACTGTCGAGTAACTGCTTCATTCTCCTGGCCGCCTCCTCACTCGGTCAATGAACGGTCCTCCAGCCAAGGGCCCAAAACGCGGCCTCGGTTGAGTTCCTCAGGTCGAATTGTACCTGTTGGTTTTCCTGGTTCCAAGATTTCGAAGGGGCTTCAGAGACTCATGGAGTGAATCGGAATCCCGCAGCATCGTTTTCCCGCATCAGCGAGGATCGTCAGGCCTTCAGGACCAGCGCGTCTCAGGGTGGGAATCATTACTCCGGTTGCCGGCGGGTGTATGCCCACCCTAAGCCAGTTTCATATTCACCGAAATACCGACGGAAGCCGTTCGTCGGTTTGATCTTGAAGTTATTGGCGACATAGACATAGGCGGTTTGGCCCACCGCCTCCCGAGGCGTGAGCGTTTTGCCCTCCACGGCGACCTCAAAAGGGCCATCGTATACAAAGTCCAACCGTACATCAGGGTCACAAGGGTCTTCGTATTCAAAGTCATCGGGGATTTCGGGCTCATGAACAGGTGTATGTTCGAGATCATGGTCTTCCTCTGGGAGGAATGGCCCGTACACCTGTGGTTGCTCGCGTAGGGGGCCATAGCGGGGATTTAGCGGATGTTCGTCGTCAAGTGGTTGCCCATCGATCAAACCCAGCAAATACAAGCTCTGCATATACTCGAGCACAGCGTCGAGGTCGTCCTCCGCGTTGTTTCCAACCTTGTCACCTGCACGTGCGTGACTAGTTCTGGACTGAGCCAGCGCCGGGAGGGTGCTACTGAATGCCAATATCACCAAACATCCGGCGATCACAAGAAAGCGGGTCAGGGAGCGACGGAACGGGGAGAACGCAGGGTGTGCGTTTTGATTCTGAACAGGCGGACAGGAAAATAGTTTGTGCATCGGTAAATTCCTCGAGAGATTGAACGGAGTTTGGCCAGCGATCGCAAATCACTGGATGAACCACTGTGCTTCTATTGCATTCTCAGGCGGATACCGGACAAGCGTTTCTGGTTTTTTTGGGATCAAATCGAGGGACGGGCCAGCGACATTGGACGCTGGATTGGGCAGAGGACGATTCGGGGCAAAAATGCGATGTTTTTATCAACAAAACACCTGGGGGCTGGATAAACGGATGTGTTTCTAACCTGCCCTGCAACCGCTTGCCTGTATTCTCAGTGCCTTGTGCCTGAGCTCATGGAACGCTTTCGCGGGCGAACGTCCGAATGTCGTTTGGATCGTGGTCGATGATATGTCTTCTCACTTTGGATACCAGGCGGAAACGCTTGTCACGAGGACTCGGGTTAGACCGGCTGGCAAAGGAGGGTATTGTCTTCAGTCGAGCTTACGCGACTGTGCCGGTTTGTTCGACCTTTCGTTCGGCAATGATTACTGGGGTGTATCAGACGACCATCGGAGCTCACCATCACGGGAGCTTGCGTGAGGCAGAAAAGATTTACCCGCTCCAAGACATTCGCACCATTCCGGAGTTGTTTCGGGATGCCGGCTACTACACCTGCATATCAAATGCTGACGAGACGGGATTACTGGGCGGATTCACCTGGTACATCCTAGTGGGCACCGGTCTTTACCTTGCGTACGTACCCTTCCATAGCATTCTGTTCGAGAGACTTGTCGCATTGATGTAACGCCCCGCCAACGCCGGCTATCTGATCTACATCGCCGATGCGACGGGATACCTCAGCAGCGTGGCGATTCTTGTGTGGAAAAACTTTGGCGCAAGCGTCACACCGCCTCTTGAGTTTTTCGTAAACACGACGTACGTGATCGCGTTGATCGGTAGCGTAACGGTAGTCGCCTCGTTGGCGTTTTTTGTCTTCAAACCCCGAAACAATTGGGATGCGTTTTAGTTGCATAACCAATTTGAAGTGTCAGACATTTTCGCGTTGCAGCATGGCACAGACATAAGAGGATCTGAGCTCCGATACCACGCCGGCGACCAATTCAAGGCATCGCCAATACATGTGGGTGATCAAAAAGGCGGCCGCACTTAGTAATAGTAGGTTCGAGCGTTCCGCAACGCCGGCAGAAATCGTGATCGGGCGACCGCGATTCGCCAAAATCCGCACCCGAACGGGGCCGGCTATCCATCGTCTAACGCAGTTTCGAGGCCACTGTTCGAAAGGGTGCCGAGTGTTAACTTTCGAGGGTCTGTTAAACAGAGACTTTGAGACCTCTTGGCCGAGATTTGGCCAAACGAGGGATTCCAAAGTCGGCCATCCAGGATTTGGGATATCTCGGTTTCGGTAGAGAGACGGCACGAGAAACCGAAGCGTCACGCAAACCCTTGGGAAAACAGGTCCGTAAACGCAAAACGCCCGGCAGCCGATCTCTCGACGCCGGGCGTTAACTGGGTTGGCGTTTCTTTCCGTAGAAAGTAAACGAGCTCCCCCGGTAGGACTCGAACCTACGACAAAGCGGTTAACAGCCGCTCGCTCTACCAACTGAGCTACAGGGGATCAGAAGAAGCAAAGTATAGCTTTTCGCCTGAATGATTCAAGAGGATTTGGGTGCCTGCCGTGGATTTGAATCGGGTCGCGAGATCCCCCGTCAGGGAGATCTGGTAAAACCTGCAAATTCGGACGCTTCCGGGACCTTGCCCGGAAGGGGCCGGGGGCAATCGGCTGCATCGGTGTCGGCTTTGCCTCCAAAAGAGTGCAGGCGTTTTCCGGGGGGCAGTGATTGGAAGAGACAAATCGAGTTGGTCCCGGTTCGGTTTTTGCCTAAAATCAAAGTACCCCAGCGACATGCTTGTTGCAGCGTGTTCCCGATCCCCCCTTTGGACGTCAGGATGAGACGATCCCCTTCCTCCACTCACCGTTTTGTTTCCCCGCAAACCAGCTGGTCGGGTTTCCGCTGCCTCGCGAGCCCTTGCGGTCAAGGTTCAGGCAGAGGACCGGTACCTGGGAGACAGCTGGGTTGGGTCGGCCTGCTCCTGGTAACGCTTTTTGCCGGCTGTCTGATGGAGGGCAATCTGATTGGTGGACGCCGCCCACTGGCCGGAGACGAACTGACCTTTGAAAAGGATATCCGCCCCATTTTTCGGGCCAACTGTTTTGACTGCCATGGTGCTACTGATGAGAAAGAAGGGCAGCTCGACCTGAGACAGGTTCGCCTGATGATCCTGGGTGGCGAATCGGGCAGTGCGATCGAAAAAGGGAATGCGGCCGACAGCCTGCTGTTGGAGAGAATGGTTTCGGGCGAAATGCCACCCGGCGATCACCGGGTGCCCGAAGAGGATATCGCCAAAATCAAATCCTGGATCGAATCGGGGGCCCCGACCGCCCGTGCCGAACCGGAAGAGATTCCCGCCGGATTGGGGATCACTCTTGAGGAACGAGAGTACTGGGCTTTTCAGCCCATCCGTCGGCCAGCTGTGCCCCCCGTCAAGGCGACCGACCGGGTTCGAACGCCGGTCGACGCTTTTTTGCTGGCGGCCATGGAGCCCAAGGGGCTGACGCTGGCGGGCGATGCGGAAAAATCCCGTTGGATCCGCCGGGCTTCGCTGGATCTGCTGGGGCTTCCCCCGTCGCCGGAGCAGGTCAAGAAATTCCTTGGGGACTCTTCGCCCGATGCCTGGGATCGGGTTGTCGAGGAGCTGTTGGCTTCGGAACATTACGGCGAACGGTGGGGCAGGCATTGGCTGGATGTGGCTGGTTATGCTGACTCGGAAGGCGCCAGCGAAAGGGATCCGGTTCGCCCCTGGGCCTACAAGTACCGCGACTGGGTGATCCGGGCGCTCAACGAGGACATGCCATTTGATCAGTTTATTCAATGGCAGCTGGCGGGTGACGAGCTGGTCAGCCTGCCACTGAAGAATCTTTCGCCGCGGGAAATCGATCAGTTGACTGCCACCGGTTTCCTGCGAATGGCACGGGATGGTACAGCGGTCACCAACAACGATGAAAATCGGAACGCGGTGGTTGTCGACACGATCGACATTGTCAGTTCGTCCCTGCTGGGACTGTCGGTCAAATGTGCCCAGTGTCACGATCACCGGTACGATCCCATCTCCCATGAAGATTATCATCGCCTGCGGGCGGTGTTTGAGCCGGCCCTCAATTACCGGCAGTGGCGGGTTCCCAATAGTCGCCTGGTTTCACTCTATACCGATGCCGACCATGCCAAGGCAGCCGCAATTGAGAAACAGGCGGTGGCCAGGACTGCGGAAAAAAACAAAAAGCAGGCCGAGTACATGAAGCAGGCCCTGGAAAGCGTGCTGGCGGGTGTGACAGAGGATTTGAGGGAGCCTTTGAGAGAGGCCTACCAGACGCCTGGCAACAAGAGGACCGAGCAGCAGAAGGCCCTGCTCAAAAAACACCCCAGTGTCGGCTCCTTTTCACCGGGTGTGCTGTACCAGTACAACCAGAAACATGCTGATGAGCTGAAGGCCATGGATGCGGAAATTGCAGGGATCCGGGCAAAGAAGCCGGTGCACGAGTACCTCCGTTCACTCGCTGAATCCAAGTCCAGCGAAATTCCCAAAACCCAGTTGTTTCATCGGGGTGACTACCGGCAACCAAAACATGAAGTCCAACCGGGAGGGCTGACCGTCTGTGCGCCGGAGGAGAGCCCCCTGTTGATACCCGCCAACGATACCGGTCTTCCCACCACCGGTCGTCGGCTGGCTTATGCCCGCTGGCTGACCAGTGGGCGACATCCGCTGGTGGCCCGCGTGCTGGTCAACCGGATCTGGCTGCACCATTTCGGCAGGACGTTTGTTTCCACTCCCGAGGAATTCGGCAAGCTGGGAACCCGCCCCACTCATCCGCAACTGCTGGACTGGTTGGCAGATGAATTCATGGCCAAGGGATGGAGCCTGAAAAACCTGCATCGTCTGATTCTTGGTTCCACTGTCTACCGGCAAGCCTCCCAACGTCACGAACGGGGGGATTCGGTGGACCGGATGAATGAGTTGTACTGGCATTTTCCCGTCCATCGCCTGGAGGCAGAAGTGATACGGGATTCCGCACTGGCCGTCGGTAACCGGCTCGATCTGGAAACCCGGTTCGGCAAGCCCGTGGATACAAAGCAGGATGACACCGGGCAGGTGGTGGTCCCGGGGGAAAAGCAGCGTCGGAGTATCTACCTGCAGGTAAGACGCTCCAAGCCGGTCTCCATCCTTGAATCTTTTGACGCTCCCGTCATGAAGGTCAACTGTCCGTCGAGGGAGAGTTCAACGGTGGCTACCCAGTCGCTGATGCTGATGAACAGCGAGTTCGTCCTCAATTCGGCACGGTTTTTTGCCAATCGTCTGAATCATGAAGCCGGGGGAATCGAGTTGCCCGAATTCCAGGATCGGTCGATTGACGAGCTTGTCAGGAAAGCCCTTCAAAAAGGGGAATGGAGCTACGGGTTTGGTTTCCTTTCGGCAGGCTCGCAGGAGGTGTCTCCCGGGGAGGCCCACCCTGAAAAGGAAAAAACGGTTGCGGCCAAAGACGGTTCAACCGTTTCGTTTCACCCCTACCCGGTATTCGCAGGTCGATCCTGGAAAGGGGGCAAGGATTTACCCGATCCGGGAATCGGCTGGTCCCACCTGACCGCTCACGGGGGGCATCCGGATTCCAACCATGGATCCGCGATTCGCCGTTGGACAGCCCCGGTCGGAGGGACCTTGCGGATCAAGGGACGGGTCACCCACTCCCATCCGATGGGAGATGGGGTGGAACTCTGGCTGAGAAGCAGTCGACAGGGAATTCTGCGACACGAAATCGCCCACAACGGCTCGAAGGATTATTCACTTGAGTTGAAGGTGGTTCCGGGAGAGGTGCTCGACACGGTGGTTGCCCACCGAACGAATCATAATTTCGATTCGTTTGCGAATTCTTTCCGGATTGAAAGGCTGGAGGGTGAAAAGGTCATCCAGACCTGGGATTCCGCGGCCGAGTTTCCGGACGATGTTGGTGCGGGAAATCCGGTATCTCCCGTTTCCCGCCAGATCGTCCATGCCTGGCAATTGGCTTATTCGCGTGATCCAACCGGGGATGAATTCTCGCTGGCCTCGAATTTCCTGCTGGAACAACTGAAGCTGCTGCAGGAGCAGGGGGCCAAGGAGCCTCTCAGGCAGGCCATGATCAATTTTTGCCAGGTCATCCTGGGATCCAACGAATTTCTTTACGTGGACTGAATGACGGACAAAAGCATGAGCTGGACACGACGACAATTCTTGGCGGAAAATGCCCTCGGTCTCGGTGCCGTCGCGCTGACCACCCTGCTTCACGAAGATGCCGTGGCGGAAAAGAAAAAACTGAAAAAGGAAGTTTTCAGCCTGACTTCGCGACCGACCCATTTTGGGCCGCAGGCCCGGGCGATGATTTCCCTCTTTCAGCACGGTGGACCGTCCCACATGGACCTGTTTGACCCCAAGCCGGAGTTGACCCGGATGGACGGCAAGACCTACGAGGGGGATATCGCGTTCAGCTTTATCAAGCGGGCCACCAAGAAGCTGAAGGGTACCTTCTGGAAATTCCGCAAGCATGGAGAGTGTGGTACGGAAATCTCCGAGTTGCTGCCCCACACGGCTTCGATCGTGGATGACCTTTGCCTGATTCGCTCGATGCATACCGGTGCCAATGGTCACGAGGTCTCCATCCGTTACATGAATAACGGGATCGCCGGGGTGACCGGTCGGCCGTCACTGGGGAGCTGGATTACCTATGCCCTCGGCAGCCTTGCCAACAACCTGCCCGCCTACATGGTGCTGACCGATCCGGGCGGGCATCCGGTGGACTCAAACCACAACTGGTCCAACGGCTGGATGCCGTCCATGTTCCAGGGGACCGTGCTAAGGCCCAAGGAGCCTCGGATCCTGAACCTGAATGCACCCGAGCACCTGCGGGGTAAAATCCAGCAGCACAATCTCGATTTTCTCGACAGCCTGAACCGGCGGCACCTGGAGCGGCACCCGGGGGAAAACGATCTTGAGGCGCGGATCGCCAGTTATGAATTGGCTGCCCGGATGCAGGATGCCGCCCGGGAAGCCCTCGATATCTCACGTGAGACCAAACAGACCCATTCCCTCTACGGTCTGGACAGGAAGGAAACCCGTGAATACGGAACCCGCTGCCTGATCGCCCGCCGTCTTGTGGAGCGGGGGGTCCGTTTTGTCCAGCTTTTCCATAACGGTCAGCCGTGGGACAATCACAACAGCTTGAAGACGACGCTGACCAGCGCCTGCATGAAAACCGACCAGCCTTCGGCCGCGCTGGTTCAGGACCTGAAACAGCGTGGAATGCTGGATGAGGTGCTGGTTCACTGGGGTGGTGAAATTGGCCGACTGCCGGTTGTCGAAGGGGATCCGAAGACCGGGGGCCGGGACCACAATGGGCAGGGGTTCAGCACCTGGCTGGCCGGTGGAGGGATCCGGGGAGGGATGACCTACGGGAACACGGATGAAGTCGGGCATCGGGCGGTGGAAAACGTCGTGACCCCCAATGACTATCAGGCCACGGTTCTGCACCAGTTTGGAATCGACCATCAAAAATTGCAGTTCCTGCAGAACGGCCAGGCCCAGAAACTGGTCGTCAAGTCGAATGCACGTGTCCTGAAAGAGATCCTGGCTTGAAAGTCGTACCATGAACCTCGAATTCGAGTCCGGTTACACCTGTGAAAACTGCGGTGAATCGATTGTCATTCCGGTTGATTATTCCCAGGGATCGAGCCAGGAGTTCGTAGAGGATTGCCCGGTATGCTGCTGTCCCAACCTGATCCGGATCGAAATCGACGAGAATGGTGAGGTCGATTCATGGGGAGCTTCCGAGCAGGATCTGATGTAGGCGGGTGTGCTGCAACCATTTTCAGCTGTGGTGCCGGATTGCGGCTGAGCCTGTAGTAGACTGCAGTGGTATCTCATGGCACCGCATCAGGCCAGGTCTGTCATTGCACGAAAACACAAAAAAAGCCGGGTCGAAACCCGGCGTCATTCTGTTTTTGACAGAGCTTTTTTTCGCGAGAATTTCTTCGCTATTCCAGTTCCAGTAATCGTTCCAGTGCCTTTTCGGCTTCGGGCGAATTTTTGAAAAAGTCAAATGCTCTCATGAACCGGGGAGCCTCCTGCTCCTTGACCTGGCCGCTGAGCAGGATGTCCGCCAACTTGTCCGGGGTTGCCGAACCGCGACTTCGCCAGACGATATCCTTGACCACCGGGTCGGTGATTGGCTTTTTGGACTGTGACATGAATTCCTTCAGGCATGCATTCCACTTTCCACGTGCACCAATGCCGAGGGCCTCGAGATACCATCGATCCTTTCCATCGTGCTGGTTCGCAAGCGCTGCCCACAGTCCAACTGCCTTTTGTCCCTCCTGTTCGCTGAGTGCAACAGCACATTCCCGCCGTACCTGGGGCGAGGGATCGCGAACCAGCTTGCCGACAATCGACAGGGTGTCGACATTGTCGAGTTGCCTGGCAAGACGTAAACCCACGATTCGCAGGTTGGAATCTTTGGATCCGATGGCAGTCTGGACGACGGAATTGGCATCCTTGGCCATTTTGCCCATCAGCCAGATCGCCCGTGCCTGAAAGCGGGGATTGGTATCGCGAGCCATCGCCTGCAGCGCCGAGGTCGCCTGGTCACCCATCTTTTTCAGTTCGGTGAAGGCCACATGGCGGGCTGCCATGTTCGGGCTCTTGAGGGCTTCGACACAACCCCTTGCCGTCGAGAAATCATACTTGGGAACCGTGTAGCGGGAACCTTCGGGAGCCAGGCGGAAAATGCGTCCCCGGTCGAGGTCACCCATTCCATGACCACCCACGCCCGGATCGTACCAGTCAGCGACAAACAGTGAACCATCGGGAGCGACACAGACATCCGAGGGGCGGAACCACTTGTCGCGCGCTCCGGCAAGGATGTTGTCAATTTTCGCCGAGTAACCGGCCCCTGAATCCTGTACCGGGTAAGCCCGGACGATATTGGGCCCGGCGTCGCAGTGGATTACCTGGTTGTGGAACCTCGTGGGCAGCAGGTTACCCTCGTAAACACAGATACCGGTTGGGGATCCGGCGCCCGTCTGGATCAGGTTGGGAACCACACCCGGATCGTTGAGGTGCCAATGCTGCTCCGGGATGGTCTTTTCCATGTTCGTTCGCTTGGTTTTCCAGCCGGCACCGGTCAACTCGTCCTTGTAACCGTAGTTGCCGAATTCCATCACGAAGTTGATGCGGACGCCGCGATTGCCGTCGTCATCGTTGTCCGACTGCCACAGCGTTCCATAGGAGTCGATATTGACCTCCCAGTTGTTGCGGAAATTCCAACCCAGCGTCTCGAATTCCGATCCATCCAGGTTGCAGCGGAAAACCATGCCCTCCTGGTAAGGTTTGCGACGATCGTTCACTTCGTTACCGGCCTTGTCAATGATCGGTTTCCCGTTGGCATCCTTGATCTGTTTGCCGACATTGCCAAAGTTGAAATAAAGTTTTCCATCCGGACCAAAAACAAAGGCATGGATGCCGTGGTCGTGCTGCGTCCCGGAAATACCAGAGAAGAGAACCTTTTTCTCGTCTGCTTTCAGATCGCCGTTGGTATCAGTAAAGATCCAGACCTTGTCTTTGGCAGAAACAATCGCCCGCGTCCCCTTGCCGGATGCCGTGGGGAGAACGCAGATCCCGTGGACCGAGTCGATTTCGTTCCCCTGGTAAAAAGTCGTAAAGCGTTCCGCCATTCCATCGAGATTGGCGTCGTCGCAAATCACCATTCGGTCCCCCTCTGAACGCTTGCCATTGTGCCGGCGGTAGTTGACGATTTCGCAGGCCCAGACCCGACCCATGTGATCGATGTCAAAGTTGGAAAGACTGAGAATGTTCGGTTCTGCCGCAAACAGGGATGCATCCAGGCCTTCGGCCACGTCCAGTCCACCGAGCGCGCTCGCGGCATCCCGGTCGGCAGAATTGCCTCCCGCCACGCTGCTGCGGATGACGGGCTTTTGCGTGTAAACTGCAAACCCGACACTGGAGGCGTTTCCGCAGGCTCCCTGGTCGGTTCCCCCGTTGTCCAGGCCGGCGATGGCTTCGAACTTTGTGAACTTGTGGTTCTTGGGAAGCTGGTAATGAATCACGGAATTGGCATGGGTTCCCAGTCCCTTCGCATAGGGTTTGCCATTGATCCGGATCGGTTGTCCGTTGCAATTCCTGTTGACCTGAACGCTGCCAAAATTGGAAGAGGCGGATTTCCATTTAAGCAGGGTCAGGTCTTTCTCCCCATTACCGGTCAATTTTGGGTTGGCCCAGGCAGCCCAGTCACAGCCGTATCCGTTGCCGCCGTCGTTAACGACCAGGTAAAGGTTTTGGGCACCCCTGATGTCCACGCTCACGGGGACTGCGTGGCCAGGTGTCCTGGTCGTGACGACCTTGCTGGCCCAGGTCGGTTTGGGACCTTTTCTCATCTTGCCAGCCTTTTTTCCTGAGGATTTCAGGTTCAAACGCTGTTTGATGGAATCGCGATTGAAATTTCCCGGTTGATCGTAGTCCTGGTTGGCTTCCAGGTCCTCGAGGGTGACTTCCTTGTCAGAAACCCCTTTTGCGGGGACGTCTCCGTGGGAAGTCCAGACGATCGCATTCAAAACCACCTTGCGAAAATTCGGGTTCCCCCAGTTCCAGTGAAAGTGGCCACCGGTGAATCCAAAACCCCGACTGCCGTTTGGGTTTTCACTGCACCAGGCAACGTGCTGCTCTTCCTTGCGGTCGAGAACTGCCGCACGAACGTGTGGATTCCCGCTGTGAGCGCCATCCTTGCGACGCAAAGTGTCCGGCCCAGGCATGGCAGTCAGGATGGGAGTGACCCCTTTCATGCCATCTCGAAATCGCATGTGGTAATACCACTCGTCGTTAATCTGGAAAGGTTTGACACCCCGTGTAATCGGGTGATCCGGGAGCTTCTTGAATTCAGCCGTCCAGTGCGGATTGACCGACCAGTAGGGTTCAAAATAACCTCCGATCCAGTCGATAAAAGCCTCGCCATTCTTTCCCTTGGTGGTTTCCACTCCGTAGTGAATGCAGACCACGCCCACTCCTTTTTCCATCAGGGCGTTGACCTGCTCAAGGTGAGGATTGGCCGGGTGTCGTCCGCCGCCATCGGCGTACATCACGATAGCCGATGCACCGTCAAAGGCGTCCTTCTCCTTGGGCCAACCATTCTGGTAGACAACGCACTGGTAGTTGGGCATTGCTTGCTGAAGACGGGTCGCCAACAATTTACAGCCGGCATAGTGTTCGTGGGAACCGTAACCGTGGCTTCGATTGCCGGCAACAAAAACGATCTTTTTGGCTTCGTTTTCAGCGGCCTGCAGGCTCGACGGGAACAACGCCAGGCAAAACAGGATCAGCATGGCAGTTCGGCGCATTCAAATCTCCTTGGTTGAAAAGCTGGGGTGAGGGATCGACATCTGTCGTTACCAACCATTTTGACCCAATGGGCCCCCGCTGGAAAGAATGAACCGGAAAAAATCCATGTTCCCGACATGGTCTGATACAGAATTTGGCAGCCATTGAAATTTAAAATGACCGCCTCCCCGGAGGGAAGGTTTCAGGCCTGGTTGCAGGAATTTCGCCGGGAATGGTTTGTTTTACGCCTTTTTCGCACGCGCCAACCCAACAGGACCAGGAGCAGGGAAGAACTGGCCAGGGTGCCCGGTTCCGGGACGGCGGATGTTTCGAACCGGACATCGTCAAAATAAACTTCAAGGTCTGGACTGTTGAATTGGTTGTAACCATCGGGAATCTGGTTCAGGTTGACCAGTCGGATCGCCAGGGACGCTCCCAGCAACTCATGCGTTTGTCCGGTTGTGAAATCAATCACCGAGGTATCCCATTGGCGTTCTGGGATGTCCAGGGAATTGTGGTCCTGGGCGATCACGGTATCCCCGGCCAACAGGTCCACCCGGTATCCCGGGAAACCGCTCAGGTCATAAAAGACGCCACTTTCGGCGTAGTCCGATCCAATGTTTCCGACTTCCACCGAAAGCCGGTACCGAGTATTTGCCTGCAGGGTTTCTTGAAAGTCCTGGCGGTAACCGTATTCACCCTGTCCCTGCCTCCGGCTGTTAAAAAGGAGGGCGACCTTGATTCCCTCGGGAGCCGTGGAATCAAAAAAATTGTTTCCGTTGGGTTCAAGGGTCCCCGTGTAGAAATTGGCTCCCAGAATCGATTCGGGATCATGGAGAGTCCAGCCGTTGGGTGTACCAAAAGTGAACTCATTGACCACGTTTTGTCCCGAGGTATCCTCGAATCCGGCATTGACGACCTCGATGATATCGGCCGAAACCGTCGCGGGGGCGAATACTGGGTGAAAACAGAATCCGCCCAGGAGGATCAAGGGATTTCGCATGGTCAGGCTTTCCGGTTGCTTGGAGTGGACAAGAGTCCAATGTCAGCAAACGGCGAGCCCTTACACGAATTTTCAAAAAAAGTTAATCCCTGTTTGTCGGGACCGTCTCCTGGGCGGCATCTTCACCCGCCTCCGGGGCCTCACCTTCCTGGGAAGCAGGTTGCGATCTGTTTTCGCGGGACCGATTCCGCAGGGCGATGTTGAGAAATTCAACGACCAGGGAAAAGGCCATCGCAAAATAGATGTAACCCTTGTTGATGTGTGCGCCGGAACCCTCGACGACCAGCATCATTCCGATCAGGATCAGGAAACTGAGGGCCAGCATCTTGAGGGTCGGGTTGGCCTCGACAAATTCACTGATCGTGTTTGCAAACAGGATCATGGCTCCGACCGCGATGATGATTGCCGTGATCATGACCCACAATTGATCTGCCAACCCGATTGCAGCGATTACCGAATCAAGCGAAAAGACAATATCCAGGATCGCGATCTGGATCAGAACGCTGGTGAAGGTCGCTTCTTTCTGTTTCCCGTTTTCCTGGTGGGTCTCGTTGAACTGTTCGTGAATTTCCAGCACGCTCTTGGTGATCAGAAACAGTCCCCCTACCAGCAGCACGATGTCACGCCAGGAGATTCCATTGACCAGGGCAAATTCCTCGGCCTCGGCTGGCAACCAGCCCTCCGGGATACCCAGTTGGGTCAGCTTGAAAACGGCTTCTTCCAGGTTGGCGATAATGTTGATGGTGGAGAGCAGCAGGATCCGCATGCCAAGGGCCAGCAAAAGGCCGATTTTTCTTGCCTTGCTCCGCTGCTGTTGGGGCAATCGCGATGTGACAATCGCGATGAACACGATATTGTCGATTCCCAGCACGATTTCCATCAGGCAGAGAACCAGCAGGTCGGAAGAATTTTCAAACGTGAGCCATTCCATTTTGTCTTCTCGGGTTGTCTCCGGAAAATTAAGGCTGTTTATGTCTTGGAAAGCACTCCTGATCTTACTTCCCATTGTGGGTTGTGACTATCAGAGGAAGCACCCACGGTTTTTCATCAGATCACCGGAGGTTTCATGGGATGGATGTTCCGAGCTAAAAGGAGGCTCGTTTGGCTGCCATGATTCAGTCCTTCGCCTCGGCTGATATAATCTTGTGGACTTTCCCCCGTTCCCCCGAAACACTTTATGAAATCTCCCTCCAGAATCTACCTCGATAACGCTGCAACCAGTTGGCCCAAACCGGAACGGGTTTACCAGGCGGTCGATGGCTACCAGCGTTCCAATGGTTGCACCCTGGGAAGGACAACCGGCCAGCTTTCGGGCGACCTGTCGCGAAGTGTGGAGCAGCTTCGATCCCGTCTCCGCCAACTGCTGGGGGCCCCGCGGGCTGCAGTCCTGTTCACGATGAACGGTTCTGATTCCCTCAACCTGGCGATCCATGGCCTGGTACGGCCAGGGGACCACGTGCTGACAACCACCGCAGAGCACAACAGTGTCCTGCGACCGCTCAGGACGCTTGAAGATCGTGGAATGATTGAAGTCACCCGCCTCGAATGCGATTCGCTGGGCCGCGTGGAGGCTGCCCGGGTCGACCGGGCGGTTCGTCCGGATACCCGCCTGGTCTGCATCACGCACTGCAGCAACGTCACCGGGGCCAAAAATGACCTCTGCTCCATCGGGGAACGGTTGAAATCCCGGCAGGCCCTTTTGCTGGTGGATGCTGCACAGTCCGTCGGTAGCGCGGAAATTGCGATGGAGGATTGGGGGATCGACCTGATGGCGTGTCCAGGGCACAAGGGACTGCTGGGACCGCTGGGGACCGGTGTCCTGATGGTTGGGCAACGTGCCGAAACCGAACTGCAACCGGTTCGCCAGGGGGGGACCGGTGCTTCCAGTGAATCCGACCAACATCCGCAGGGATTCCCGGAGGCCTTTGAAGTGGGAAATCACAATATGCCGGGCCTGATCGGTTTGAGAGAGGGAGTCGAGCATGTCATGGAAACGGGTGTGCAGGAGATTGCCCGTACCAAGCGGGAGTTGGCCCGTCAATTTGTTGAGTCCTGCCGTGAGGTACCTGGAATCCGTTTTTTCTCCGAACTGGAAACGCTCGATTCCGGAATCGTCAGTTTCAACGTCGGGATCGAATCGCATGAACTGGCCACGGTCCTCGATTCCGCCTTCGGGATCCAGATTCGGGCGGGGTACCATTGTGCATCGCTGATTCATCCTTACATTGGTTCATCGGGTGGCTGTGCCCGAATGAGTTTTGGATGCCTGAATACGATGGATGAAGCGGGCGCTGCGGCCGACGCAATCAGGAACATTGTGGAGTCTTTTTCATGAGTAACCGAAAGAACCCCGGTTCACATGCCGCGGATGACCCGGGCAATTCCTCGGACGGAAAAGGAGATGTCGAGCCCTGGTACCGGGATGGACTCAAGTTCACCTGTTCCGGTTGCGGCGATTGCTGCACCGGGGCCCCCGGATGGGTCTGGGTCAACAAGGAAGAGATCGCGGCGATCGCCGGGGTGATCGGAGAAACGGACATCGAACGTTTTGAAGAGCAGTACGTCCGAAAAATAGGGATTCGCAAATCACTGAAGGAATTCCCGAACGGCGATTGCGTTTTTTTCAACTCCGAGACCCGGGGATGTGATGTTTACGAGGCTCGCCCGCGACAGTGTCGCACCTGGCCGTTCTGGGATTCCAATCTCAAGTCTCCAGGGACGTGGAAGCAAACCTGCGAAGAATGTCCCGGGTCCGGGCAGGGGAAACTGCACAACCTGGTGCAAATCGAGAGCCAGCGGAAAGAAATCCGGATTTAGACCCACCGCCGGATGGAGGTGATTCTGCCAAAAAAAAGCACGGGGTGGATTCCCGTGCCACGTGGTTTTTCTGTCCGCTGCATGGACCGGGGACGGATTTCCCGTCATGCATTCCATCCCCGGATTTCGTATCAACCGTTGAAGAGGAATTCGCGGGAATTCAGCAAAGCCCAGAACAGGTCCTCGTAGGTTTGCTGCTTGTTTTCGGTCGCGTTGATTTCGGCAACCAGGCTCTTCATTTCCGTTTCAGTTGGCTTGCGGGTGAAACAGCGGATGTAGATTTCTTCGATGATTTGCTCAGGGGTTTTCTTTTCCTTGAGCATCCGGGCTACCAGTCCGCCCGCACTGATCTTGGATTGCAGTGTCTGACCGTTCAGCAGGTGAAGTGCCTGTGAAAGGTTTGGCTCCATTTTGACTTCACAGGAACAGACCGTTTCACGCGAAGCCCTTCCGAAGGCGGAAAGGAAGTAGGTGCTCGTGTTTCCATCCGCAATCTGGACCGCCCGGGCGCCGAGGGGTAATCCCCGGAACTTGTTGCGGGTTTCGGTGACCTGGCTGATGGTATCGAGCAGGACCTCGGCACGCAGTCGCCTCAGTGTGCCGTGGGAAAAGTTCTTGGTGTCTGTCGCATTGGAGTCGTTGGTCTTGGTACTTAATTGGTAGGTCCTGGAAACGCAGATGTCCCGTACCAGCTTTTTGAAGTCGTACTTGTAGTCTGTAAATCGTCCGGCAAGGGCCTCCAACAACTCCGGGTTCACTGCCGGGTTGCTGACCCGAACATCATCCACATCGTTGATGATTCCCTGGCCGAAAAAGTGTGCCCAAACAATGTTGGAAAGGTTCTTGGCAAAGAATGGATTTTCGGCAGAAGCCAGCCATTTGGCCATCACTTCGCGACGGTCCTTGCCCTTGGTCTCCGGCTCGATACCACCGAGAAATTTGGGCTTCATGACCCGGTTTCCTACCAGGTGACGAACCTCACCCGAATTGGAGTTGAAGATGATGGTTTCGCGGGGGTCTTCGGCCCGTTTGCGACCAATCTGTGAAAAGAAGGCCGCAAAGCTGTAGTAGTCGTCCATTGTCCAGCGGTCAAACGGGTGATTGTGGCACTGGGCACACTGGATTCTCATTCCCATGAAAACCTGTGCCACGTTCTCGGCTACCTTCAGGGTGTTGGTTTCATTCTGGAAGTAGTTGGTGGCCGCATTGGCAAAGGTGCCCCCCTTGGAGGAGAGGAGTTCAATCACCAGTTGGTCCATTGGCATGTTGTTGCTGACCCGTTCCTGCAGCCAGTTGTAATAGAGCAGCATTGACTTGTAGGAAACCTGGTTGGATGAGCGGATGGTCAGCAGCTCCGACCATTTCATGACCCAGAGTTCCACGAATTCTTTTCTGCCCAGCAGTTCATCGACCTTTTTTTCCCGCTTCTTGGGGTCCTTGTCAGCAAGGAACTGGTGGAATTCCTCCGTTTTTGGCAGGACGCCGCAGATGTCCAGCGAAGCACGGCGAAGGAACTCTTCGTCAGTGCAGAGCTCCGACGGATTCATGCGAAGCTTGAGGAACTTCGCATTCATGTGCTCGTCGACATAATTGTTGGCTGGAGGATTGCTCCACTGGAAATTCAGTCCCTTGGGCAGGGTGATGAAGTGGGATCCAACCGTGTGGGTGTCAAAACGGGCCATCACGAACGATTCACCACGGGCATGCGCGGTAATCATTCCATCCTGGGAGACCGTAGCGGAGTTTTCATTGTTCGAAGAAAAATAGGCCAGCGATGTGACATCCCGATCGGTTCCGTCGGAATACTTGGCGCGAACGGTCAATCGCTGTGTGGTATCCTTGCCATCCAGAACACCGTTCTTGGGGTAAAGTTCGACCGACACGACCGTGGGAACCGGACCGGCGTCGTTAACGGCGCCCTTGTCGAGCCATTCCAGCATTGTGTTGTAGTATTCCGAACCAACCTCCATGCGTTTGCCACCTGTGTGAGGCACCGACCCGACAGCTTTTTCCATCAGGAGGGATTCGGCCGGGTTGGCAAGGTTGATGCGACGCCCTGCGATTTCACGGGTAATCCGGTGGTAATCTCCATCAGGATCAAAACCGAAAAGCGACAGTCGGAACCCGTCTTTTCCCCGGGCGGCACCGTGGCAACTGCCGGTATTGCAGTTGGTTTTCATGAAAACCGGCATCACATCCGATTTGAAGCTGATGGGGTTGGTGACCTTGGATTCAGCCACCTCGATCGGAATGTTGACGTTCAGGTTGGAATAGCTGACCGTCAATGTCGCCTTTCCATCAGCCAGGGGGGTGAAAACATTTTTCGTCTGTTGGACGATGTCACCGCCGGATACCTTCCAGGCGACCTTGTCGGTCACGTCTTCGGTGATCCCGTTCTCGAAAAATGCCTGGACGATCACGGATTGGCGATCACGGGTGGTGTTGAGATGAATATTCTCGGGATAAACCTTGATCGACTTCGGTGCCAGGTCGTTGGCACAGAGTGTATTCGCAATCAACAGACAGGCAATGGATCCCAGGATTCTTGCACTCATGATTTTACCTTGGTTTCACCTTGATGGAATTGTTTTCCGACGCGGTTGGACAGGACCAACGGTTTGACGGATATAACGAGTCTTCCGTTACTTTTCGTTTTCCTCTTCGCGGGCTTCTTTGGCCGCGAGACGGAGTTTCTCCAGCCGAGAAAGTGGTTTGGCCTTTTTCGGGGCAGGAGCTGCCTTGGCAACGACTTTCTTGGGGGCCGGTTTTGGAGGGGCGTTTTTTTTGGGGGGCAGCGGCTTGTCGATCTGAAGTTCGGTTCCACCTGCCCGGGCCACGACCGGTTCGCTTGCCGCAGTAATCGTGACCTGGCAGAAGACATTCCGGTGTTTGCCGGCGGGGCTGGTTTTGTCGGTCTTGATCTTGAATACCAGTTCCTCGGTCTCCTTGGTGAACTCGAGCACTTCAGTGGTTACCTTGGTGGGCAGCCCAAAGATCTGGGCCTTGGCCGTTCCCTCGAAGGGAGCCTTGTGATTGAGCTTGCAAAGGATCTGGGTTTCCTGGCCCTGTTCGCAGGAAGTCCGCTGCATTTCAAAATTGACAAACTGGTCCGCCACATCGAGCGAGGCCAGTTGAGAGGAAACCCAGGCGGAACCGTTGACGTTGGAGGACCCGATCACGTAAACGGGCCACTTTTTGATCTGGGCGCTGGCACTGGCGTTGAGCGGGTAGTAACCGACATCTTTGTCAGCCGGGATAGTGATGGAACTGCGGGTGCCGATTCCGGGTGGCCGAAATGGGAATTGGACACTGATCGCACCTTTGAATCCTTCTTTTCGTTTGACCAGGACTTTGAGGTTCATCGAGCCACTGCGAACCAGGGGAGCCTTTGGTTGCTGGATTTCCAGTTCGAAGGGGAGTTCATCGACTACCACGATCGGCAGCTTGTTGACCACGCAGGGGTAATAAACCGTATTGTTGGGTTGGCCCAGCACAAAATCCGCCAGGTTGGAATAACCGCCGGATATGTCAATCTTGGGGTCGACATGCCGGCCGGTGAAGTCCACCAGTTTTCCGGCGATCGGTGCGTCCGCAGCCGCTTCAAAAACCACCGGCATCAAAGTCAGGTTGGAAGCCATTGGCTGGGAGATCATTTTGACCCCCTGGGGAAGATCATTGCCATCCAGTTTGATTTCACCGCCAAAGTTGGCTCGCGATGCCGATACCAGGGTGGCGAAACGGTTTCCCCGGGCCACAAAGATGGCCTGACGGTACTGTGAGTAGCGGTCCACTCGGGGAATCCCGAGGGTCAGCTTGGGTTGGACAGGGTGGAATTCAAGTCGATAGACAAAGTCGGGACGTCCCCGGCTCAGGTGATCGGTTACTCGGATGACGTATTCGCCATCCGCCGGAACGGCAAACTGGAAATAACTGTCCGGCCCCCTCGAGTCATCGCTTCCGGCAATCCGACGACCGTCTGCATAGTAGACGTTGACAACCGGGTCGAGACCGCTGCGAATCCGTCGAGCAAAGCATTCGACATCGAATCGTTGTCCTTTTTTGGCCGAAAACTTGAAGCAGTCGATATCACCCGGCTTGGCGATGATGCCGTTGAATGCATTGGGAAGCGCCGCAGCACAGGCTGTTTTGATGGTCTCGTTTGGTTCGGTTTCCAGGGAGTTGCCATGCTCAAACACCCGGAACGGAATCGGTGAAGGGGAAATGCCGTCGGCGGTCTGGGGATAGACGCCGGAACGCTGATCGTTCACCAGGGGAACCTTGATTTTCTGCTTGAAGTCGCCGGAAGGATCACCAATGCAAATCACTTCCATCTCAGTGCCCGGTTGCCCACCGGCGGGATAAACGTGCGTGGGACGCGGAAAGGTTCCTACATGAAGCCGGTAGCGGCAATTTCCATTACCGCCGTAGGACGATTCGCGGACCAGTACGTAGTACTTGCCATCCTCGGGAGCGACAATGGAGGCCAGTGAGTCCTGTCGGACCAAAGGAATGTCGTCACCCCCTGAAAGCTCAAACCGCTTGGAATCCATGATGGCGATATAGGGGTCGAAAAGGTAGGTTCCCAGGCGGACCGCTTCGATTTCAGCCGAAAGCCTCTGCCCTTTCTTGCATTCCACGACGTAGTAGTCGATATCCTCGTTCTGAACCACTCCGGCAACGGTCGTGTTCAGGGGAACCGGTTGGGCTTCTTCCAGCGAACCGTTCTGTTCCTTTTCGTCCAGTTGCGGAAAGGCACCCACGTAGAACGACCGGAAATCGGAAACGCCACTCTTGGTTCGGACCTGGGCAATGTGTTCGCCGAGACGGCAATCGGCGGCCACGCTGATCGTAACCTTGATCGAATTGGCGTTCACCGGCTCGATCTTTTTTACGGAAAAACCCTCGGTGTAAAAGAAGATCTCCTCGGCATCATTCAGGCGGGCACCGCTGAAGGTCAGGACGTGTTCCTGTCCCCTTTGAACTCCCCGAGGCATGATCAGCGTCAGTGAAGGTGAGGAAGCTTCCAGGAGTGTGGAAGTCATCAAAACCAAGGTCGCGCAAACAATTGCAACACGGATTTGTCGCATCATCGGGCTCCGCCAGAGGTTGGGATTAAGGTACGGGAAATGTAAAAAGGTTCGGCCGCAAGGCCGGTTTTTTCCGCGGAGGGGATCCTCGGAAGGGGGGAAGTGAAGCGAAGCAGGGGCTTCGCTGTCACTCTATTTTGGGTCTTTCAAAAACGCCTCTTTGCTGGCTGTTGTACCGTTCGCCTGAGTCAGGCGGGTTCGATGGGAACAACGGACCAGCAATGAAAAATCGGTCAGAATTGACTAGGCCAGGAGTTCTTTGCGAACCTTGCCGCCGTCAACAATTTCGATCGGACGGTCACCAGGTGCCATCAATTCCTTGTCTGCAACGATTCCCATCTGGTTGTAGATGGTGGTTGCCCAGTCTTCCACATTCAGGGCGTCTTCTTCCGGTTCACTGGCCGTGGCGTTGGAAGATCCATAGACCATGCCGCCTTTGACGCCACCTCCGGCCATGACCACGCTGAATACCTTGGGCCAGTGATCGCGACCCGCGTTCGCGTTGATTTTGGGAGTCCGTCCAAATTCGGACGCGATGCAAACCATGGTTGAGTCCAGTAATCCCCTGTCGGAGAGATCGCGAATCAACATGGCAAAGCCCTGGTCAAAAGCTGGAACCTGTCCCTTGATGCCGCCCTCGATGTTGTTGTGCATATCCCAGCCTCCATAGGTCAGGGTCACAAAACGGACACCGGCTTCGACCAGGCGCCGAGCCAGTAGCATCCGGGCACCTGCCGTGTTTCGCCCGTAGGCGTCACGGATCTTTGCGTCTTCCTTGTTGATGTCAAAAGCTTCTCTCGCTTTTTGAGAGCTGATCATGCTGTAGGCACGCTGGTAGAACGAATCCATGGCGTCCAGCGAATCGGATTTTTCCGTTTCGCGGAAGTGATTGTTCACAATGTCCAGGAGTTTTCTTCGCTTTCCAAATCTCGAGTCATCCACGCCACCGGGCAGCTTGAGATCGCGAACCTGAAAGTTGCCAGCAGCCGGGTCGGAACCAAGGCTGAAGCCGGCATAGGAGGAGCTCAGGTAACCGGTTCCAGCAAATTCATTGGGCTGATTGGGGATGCACACGTAAGGAGGCAGGTTATTCTTGGGGCCAAACTCATGTGAGACGACGCTGCCCATACTGGGATACTTGAGTGCCGGACTGGGACGGTAGCCGGTAAACATGTTGTGCGTGCCACGTTCGTGTGCAGCTTCGCCGTGGGTCATGCTGCGGCAGATTGCGATTTTGTCCGCAATCTTGGCGGTGTTTTTGAAGGTTTCATTGATCCGGATGCCATCGACATTGGTCTGGATGCTGTTCATCGGCCCCCGGTACTCGATGGGAGCGTACGGCTTGGGGTCAAAGGTTTCCTGGTGGGCCATTCCACCGGGCATGAAAATGAAGATGACCGATTTGGCTTTTCCTTCTTTGCTTTCGTAATGTTTTTGATCCGCGTTGGCGGAACGAATGCGGAAGAAATCTGCCAACGTCAATCCGCCGACGGCTCCCACAGTTAACACGTTACGACGACTAAGATTGTTACCCCGACACTTCATGGGAAGGCTCCGATTCATCGATGTTTGCAGGTGAGGATGCGATGATTCCGCCGGAATCATCATCAGGTGGGAGGCAGTGCGTCCGAGCTCCGCCTATATCGGTTGGATAATAATTAAAATGGTGGTCTGTGTCAAAGGTGGATGGCCTTTGCGGCGGTAAATGTTGCATTAACATGGCACGGGGAAAGCTGCTCTTGACCGAAAATGGAGAATCTGAGAGATATTTGAGCTCAAGACTTGAGTCAAAATTCGAAATTCAGCATCAATTGAGGGGAAAATGCGTCGAAAATTGTTCGTCCTCCTGGTAACGCTCGCTTTTGGCACTCTTTTTGGCGGTTGCAATCGGACGGAGTCAACGGCGTCAAAAGACGATTTGAAGGCGGGAGTTGGGTCTTCTGGGGGATTTTCCCATGGAAGTGGCCAAAACGACCTCAGTTCGGTCAATGCCGTTCCCAGCGAAGGGCAAGGATTGAAGTCGCCGGCAAAAAGTGAATCCGGACCGCAGTTCGCTCCTTCCCTCGATCCGAGTTCGGTCACTTCGGCCTACCTGAGATTTCTCAAGGAAGCGCTTTCCGATGCGGATTCACTCAAGAATGCCAACGAGTTGCTGACTGCGGAAGCCCGCAAGGCGACCAACCTGGCCAACGTCGATGTATCGCTGCCGGGCTCGGTCAACTCCGAGTACGTGGTCCACCAGGCGGAATACGTGACCAACGAAAAAACGCTGGCGCATGTCCGCACCAGTTGGAAGGACCGGGTGGAAGATGAAAAATTTGAATACGATGTCACCTGGATGCTTAAAAAGGAAGATGCCGTTGGCTGGCGGGTTTCGGGGATGATCACCACGGGTGAAAACGGGGATCAAACCGTCGTCTTCAATTTTGAGGATGCCGCTGATATTGTCAGCAAGGGGGCTCCGCAAACGGGCGAGGTTCAAACCGCGGGCAATCCAGGCGAATCCAAACTCAGGTGAACCTGTTGGCCATTCAGTTGCTCCGGATTGTCGGGTGAATCGGAGTTGGGTTTCAAAAGGCCTGTTCCTTTTGCCTTCCCAGGCAAAGCCAGCAGCCTCTTTTGGTTTTTGTGAATTGGATCGCGGTGACCGGAACAGTTGCCGGGATCCTTTTTTGTTGGCAGTCCTTGATGGGCAGTCCATCCCATCTTCAGCCGATCGAGCCGCCCTGTTTTCCTGCCGCCCTGTTTTCCTGCTGCCGAAGTTTCCTGCTGTAGAGGCCTGGCTTTCGGTTCTTCTGGTCCTCAAGGAGTCGCTGCAGGGCCACCATTCCCAATTCAGGTCGAATCGTATTTCATCTCAAGCAGAGTCGACACCAGGGCGGTCCAGCCAGTCTGGTGACTCGCCCCCAATCCGGCACCGGAATCACCGTGGAAATACTCGTGGAACAGGAGGAGGTCCTTCCAGTGGGGGTCACGGTGGTAGCGGTCATCGTACTGGTGGCAGGGGCGCCCCTTCCCGTCGCAGAGGAAAATTGCCAGCAGGCGGTTCTGGATTTCTCTTGCGACCTCTGCGAGGTTCATCAGGTTTCCCGATCCGGTGGGGCATTCAATCCGGAAACGATCGCCAAAGAAGTCATGGTAGCGGTGGAGTGACTCGATGATCAGGTAATTCATGGGAAACCAGATCGGACCTCTCCAGTTGGAATTGCCACCGAACATCGGGGAGTCAGAGTCTCCCGGAACGTAGGCCACCCGGTATTGTTTCCCGTCGACGTCAAACAGGAAAGGTTCTTCCTGGTGGATCTTTGAAAGGGAACGGATACCGAATGGGCTCAGGAATTCATTCTCGTCCAGCATGCGGGCCAGGATCCGCCGCAGGCGAGATACCGATGGCACCGCCAGCAATCTTTTGCCGGAAGTTTGATCGGTTTCCTGTTCCAGGTAACTCATCCTCCGGCTGATGTCACGATTTCTGTCGAGGTACCATCGCATCCGTTTGTGAAAACCGGGAAGTTTTTCAATCCGTTGGTCATGTAAAACCTGGACGGTTATCAGGGGAAGCAGTCCGACGAGGGAGCGGATTTTCATCGGGATGACCTTCCCCTGGTTGTAGAGGTAGTCGTAATAGAAACCGTCTTCCTCGTCCCACAGGCCACGGCCATCCACCGTGTTCATGGCTTCGGCAATGGAAACGTAGTGTTCAAAAAAACGGGATGCCATGTCTCCGTACTCCGGCCGGTTGGGAGCCAGTTCCATTGCCATCGAAAGCATGCTGGAGCAATAGAATGCCATCCAGGCAGTGCCGTCTGCCTGTTCCATGTGACCGCCGGTGGGGAGTGGTTTCGAACGGTCAAATATCCCGATATTGTCCAGGCCCAAAAAGCCACCCGAAAAGACATGGTTGCCACGTACATCTTTTCGATTGACCCACCAGGTGAAATTCATCAGGAGTTTCTGGAAGGTGCGGGCCAGGAAGCTGGGGTCAGCAGTCGCTGAATCCCGTGTCATTTCGTGCACCCGCCAACAGGCCCAGGCGTGAACCGGGGGATTCACGTCTCCCAGTCCCCATTCGTAGGCCGGTAGCTGCCCATTGGGATGCATGTACCACTCGCGGAGAAAAAGAACCAGTTGCTGGCGGGCAAAATCGGGATCAATTTTTGCGAACGGGATCATGTGAAACGCGAGATCCCAGGCAGCAAACCAGGGATACTCCCATTTGTCGGGCATGGAAAGGACATCGCGAAAGTAACCATGTTTCCAGTCCTGGTTTCGAACCTCGATCCTGCGAGCTGGAACGTCGGGGCCACCGGGATCGCCCTGCTGCCAGTCCTCAACGCCGTAGTGGTAGAACTGCTTGGTCCATAACAGGCTGGCGTAAGACTGGCGGTCGATGTTGTTTTCTTCGTCCGTCATGCCGCCGGGAACTGATCGGTGGAAGTGCTCCCGGTATTCGCCGATCCTTCGCGTGAAAATTTCGTCGAAGGATGGCCCAAAAAGATCCTTCGGTCTTTGCTGATGAGGACAGAGACGGACTTGCATGACAATGTTTGAGCCCGCATCAATCCGGGTGTGGTGCAGCGGGCTGCAGCGTGTGCCCTCCCGTTGTGGATTGAGGGAATCCTCCCGGCCGTGGACCAGGTACTGGTGGAATGCGTCCTTGAAATACTTTCCCCGTGGGTTCAACCCGGGATGGATTTGACCGTTGGTCTCATTTTCGGTGAACATCCATCGCTGGAATCCGGCGTTGCCAGGGTCGGAAGCAAACAAAAAATCACCCAGCGTCTGATGGCTCAGGAATGTAACGCCCGCCGGTACTTGCCCGTCTGGCTGCCAGTGGGCGGAGGGACGTACCGTCGCGCTTTCATGGCGGCTTCCCCAGCTCCAGACATTCCGGTACCAGAGCAGGGGAACCAGCCAGATGGGAGCTGCCTCCTCTGCCCGGTTGGCGATGTTGATTCGAATCAGGATGTCATCCGGTGTGTTTTTGGCGTATTCCACCTGGATATCGAAGTACCTGTTTTCGTCAAAGATGCCTGTCTCGGGCAGCTCGAATTCGGGCTGCAAACGATTTCTTTCGCGGTTTTCCTGCAGGAGCCGACTGTAGGGGAATTCACGCTGGGGATACTTGTAGAGCGCTCGGGCATAGGAATGGGTGGGGGAACTGTCCAGGTAGTAATAGCATTCCTTGACGTCCTCTCCGTGGTTCCCCTCGGGACCGGCCAGCCCGAAAAGCCGTTCTTTGAGGATGGCGTCTTGCCCATTCCAGAGGGCTGGTGAGAAACAGAGCCGGCATTGGCGGTCGGTCCAGCCGAGCAGTCCGTCCTCGCCCCAGCGGTAGGCCCGACTGCGGGCATGGTCGTGCGGGAAGTAGCTCCATGAATCTCCGTTTTCGGAGTAATCCTCACGGACGGTTCCCCATTGTCTTTCCGAGAGGTAGGGGCCCCAGCGTTTCCAATTTTCCAGCCGCCGAGCATCCTGCTGCAGGCGGTGCTCTTCGGCGCATTTTTTGTCAGTCATTCCCTTGCCCGGTTGCCATCCTGTTCAGGGCTTCCAGCCATCTTGATTTCCCCGCAGGAATAAAATGTCCCCGCAGGCTGGCCCGGCGGTTCATCCATGATGATCTCGTCGCCCGTGATTCTGCCTAAAGCATACGCAGGCAGTCAGGAATCGTCGAGGTGCAGGCCCCGCTGGCAGCGGGTTTTCAACGCCAGGTATTTCAGCCCCTTGATGCGGGGCCCCGTCCCTCCGCCGAAGATCAATCATGGAAACCAGTTTTCCACGGCTACTTTTTTGACTCCTGACCGGAAGTCGATGTCCCATCCCGGGAATGTCCGAAACCCGAAAGGGTAGCCGCCTGGTTTTCCGGGGAACGATTCGTTACTTGAAGACCGATTGCTGGTTCAGTGCCACCATGATTGTGTCGCCAAACGTCAGGAACACCAGCAGCAGGAAAAGCCACAAGGGCCAGATTTCGCCTCGCCTGTCCTTGTTTGCCGGACGAATTCCGACCATCCAGAAAGTGATGGTGGTTCCCAGGATGATGGCAATGATGTTGGTGACAAATAAAAGCAACGATCCGTAAGAAAGCTGGAATTCCCACAACGCCAGGGCCATGCCGGACGTGGCCAGGGGAGGCACCAGCGCGGCGGCAATCGCCACGCCAGGCAGGGCTGAAAGCAGGTCGGGGCGACCGAGGGCGTAGGCGGCAGCGATGCCACTCACCAGGGCGACGACCAGGTCGAGGAGGTTCGGTTCTCCCCGGGCGGCCATCTCAGGCGAGACATTCGGGCTCAGCAGCGCCCCCAGCAGGATGCCGATCAGGAATGCTGTAGCGAAACCGCAAACCACCGTTCGGAGCGAGGTTTTAACAAGGTGGATGTTGGACTGTGCCAGTCCCAGGCCTGCGCCCACGATGGGAGTCATTAGCGGGGCGACAAGCATTGCGCCAATGACCACCGAGGGTGAATTGCGAATCAGTCCCAGGGCTGCGATCAGTGTCGCCAGGCTGATCAGGGCTCCAAAATCAAAATCCCATTTCGAACTGTTCTGGACTCTTTGAACGAGGTCGATCCGCTGGTCCCTTTTCAGTTGCGGAACAAAACCCTCCAGGAAATTCTGCAGCTTGTTGACAAAACGGCTGCTGAACGGGATCGGTCTCCTGGCCGTAGCCAAGCCCGTTCGGTGATCGAGTTTTTTCAGGGCGGATTGATTGAGGAAACGACCCGATTCACGAATGTTCCTCGTTCCGCAAATCACCAGGTCAAAACGGGAAAGATCAAAGTAGGAAAGACCCTTGGAGAAACTGTTGGCCAGGATCACCTGTTGCTGGACTTTTCCGGCATCTTTACCAACGGAATTGTCCACGATCTTTCTCAGGATCTTCCTGCCCACTTCGATGGCGACCGGATCGATATCCGGTTCAAAATAACTGGCAGTCACCTGTCCGCCGGATTGCTCGGCAATCTTCAGGCCCCTCTGGATGGCTGTAAAGTCATCTGCCTGCCCCGTAGCGGTCACCAGTACGTTCAGTCCTTTTTCACCCGGACAGCCGTCGACTACCTGGAGCGTCTCACAGGGGGCCTGCCGATAAAGGCTCTGAATCCAGGAGGAGGATTCATCATTGGCCCTGGCTACCTGGAACTCCGGCAACAGCAAAAGTGTGATGTCCATGGTTTCGATTTCATCCACGAAGCTCCACTCGGGTTGAGAGTCCTTGAGGATCCTGATGCTGACCTGGGGGGCGTCCGCTTGGGTCGGTGGCGGAGGCCCCTCTTCGCCGGAATCCCCCGGCCGGGATTCGGTCTCCAGGCGGGTAAGGATTTTGCTGGCCAGGGGGGAGAGATTCTGGATTTCCTTTTCGGTTTCTGTTTGCACCCACTGTTTTTTTGCCGAGGCTGACTTCTGGAAGACGATCAGGTCGAGGTCGGTTTTTTCGGCATCGGCCAGCAGACGCCCCCAGCCAAGCAGAGTGTCCAGCTGGTTTTCTTCGGTAATCAGGGCAGCAACAGTCATCTGGGATCCAGTGAAGTCAATTCGTTTTTGGGCCGGAACGATAGCTGGTAAGACCCATCGCCTGTCGGCCCCGGGGAGCTCAGCTCCCGGATTTCAGGTGGTGCCCGATGTTGAGGGCGTTCCCTGATCTTAGCAGGTTTGGGAGTCCGTTGATGACGGGCTTTTCCCGACCCGTGGCATGGCCGGTCGGGCAAGCCGGAGTGGATGAATCCGTTTGGCGGGGTGCCGGGACGCGGTGGAGCCGGGATCAGAATCGAAAAAAGAGGCAGGCAGCTGTCCTTGATCTGCCGTTTGGGACAAGGTGTTTCCAGGCAGTTAACCGGTTGCCGAGTTCGAAATTGATCCCGACCCGTTTATGATGGAGGCTTGCCAACTCGCATGCCTTTTTGCAGAAGACTTTTTCATGACCTGGTTTCCCCGTCTGTACGCCCTTTTTTTTTTATTTGCCATCGCAGCGGTCTGCGTTTCCAGCGGTCAATGCCAGGATCGTCCGAATGTCCTGCTGATTATCTGTGATGACCTGAACGATTATATAGCCGGACTGGACGGGCACCCCCAAAGCAGGACTCCAGCCATCGAAAAACTCTCCCGCCAGGCCTGCCTGTTTACCGAGGCTCACTGCAATATTCCCATCTGCGGTCCCTCGAGGGCCAGCCTGTTTTCAGGGATTTATCCCCACCATTCCGGGTGCTTCGGATTTGAGCGGTGGGATCGATACCCTGTGCTTCAGAATTCCAAAATGATGATGGAGCTTTTTCGGGAAAATGGATACCAGACGCTGGGAACCGGCAAGTTGCTGCACCACCATGCGAAAAAACTCTGGGACAGGTTCGGACACCTGGCGGATTACGGGCCTTTTGCTTTCGACGGGCAGGACAGGGTCGCTCACCCCCAGGTGCCGGCACCCTTTCGGGAGATTGGAACCGTTGACGGTTCTTTCGGGCCGTTGATTCCGCTTGAGGGGATTTCCTTTCCAGATGGAAAAAAATACAGCTGGAAGACAGGAAACTGGAAGCGGTATGAGGAGCTGCGGGTGGTTTCCCGAAAGGAACGCAGTCGAACGGGAGATGAACGCAATGCCCTTTGGGCAGCAGAGCAACTCAGGCAACTGGCCGATTCCGATTCCGACCAGCCCTTTTTCATGGGTGTCGGTTTTCTGCGCCCCCATACCCCGCTGATTGTCCCCCAGGAGTACTTTGACCGTTACCCCCTGGATTCAATTCGCCTGCCGGAAATTCGACCTGGGGACGTTGAAGATACCTTTGCGGCGTCGGTGCGGGGAGAAAGTGACAAGGGAAGCGAGATGTATACCAGGCTGCTGGAGTCCTACCCGGACCGCGAGACGGCGCTGAAGCATTTCATTCAGGCCTACCTGGCGAGTGTCGCTTCGGTCGACGACCTGGTGGGGGACCTGATGGAAGTGTTGGAACAAACTGGCCTGGTCAAGAACACCATCGTGATCCTGACCAGCGACCACGGTTGGGGAATGGGAGAAAAGGACTACCTTTACAAAAATTCGTTGTGGCAGGAGAGCACCCGGATTCCGCTGATTGTCAAACTGCCCGGGCAGTCATCTCCCCGGGAAATCAGCCACCCGGTATCGCTGGTGGACCTTTATCCGACGTTGGTTGAATTGTGCGGACTCGAAGGGACGACCGTTCGAAACCGGCAGGGGCATTCCCTGGACGGTTTCAGCCTGCTTCCCCTGATGAACCCCCGGGGATCGGTTGCCTACCGGGGACCGGACGAGGTTCTGGTTGCTCTTTACAAGTGGGCGCAGCGCTACGAACCGCTACAGCAAAGTTATTCACTACGGTCGCGAAGCTGGCGTTACATTCGTTATGAAAATGGCAAGGAGGAGCTTTATGATTGTGCTGCGGACCCGCTGGAATGGCACAACCTCGTCGACAGGGATGACCGGTTGGATACCTTGAAGGAGTTTCGGGCAAGAATCAGGGAGTGGCTGCCTGCCGATCTGGCCACTCCCCCTCAGCCGGAAGCGGCAGGCAACTCGAATAAAGGCCCCGGAAAGACAGGCGGAAAAAAATCCGGTCCGCAGGACGCGGAAAAATGGAAAGCGGCATACTTCAAAAAACACCCGGCTGCGGATGCGAACCGGGATGGCAAACTGACCTGGCCGGAGCTGAAAGCCTACCGGCAGAAAATCGGCGAACTGCCATCCAAAAAATGATTGGAAACCTGGAGCGGACATGACAAGAAAATGGATCCAAGCTGTGTGGCTGTTTCTGATGGTGCTGCTTGTGCAGGCGGGAGCTCCGGCCTTCGCAAACGACGAAGAGGTTTTGTTTGCTGGAACCGGCAAATCGGACATTACCGATTACGATGCGGGACCGGTCAACGATCCCCTGTTTGTCAAGGCGCTGGTCTTGAAAAGGGGCGACGAACTGGCGGTCCTTTTGACCGTCGATGCGGTGGCTATCGGTGAGATCGGCAGGATTGGAAACGACTTTTTACCCAATCTCAGAAAGCAGGTCCGGCAGCAGTTGAAACTGGATCCGGAGCGGCTCCTGATCAATGCCAGTCACTGTCACGGTGTCATCAGGCGGAAAGGGCTCGAGGACCTGACGATTGCCGCCATTCGCGCTGCGGTGCAGGGGCTCTGTCCAGTGCGGGTGGGTACGGGCATCGGGAAACAGGACCAGGTCCAGGAAAACCGCCGGCTGTTACTCAAAAGTGGCAAGGTCATTGACGTACGCCATGCCTATTCGCTTCCCCCGGATGACGAGGTGGCGTCTGCAGGCCCGATCGATTCCGATATCGGGATTTGCCGGCTTGACCGGATGGATGGAACCACGCTGGCGGTCCTCTACAACTTTGCCTGTCACCCGATTCAGGGAGTTCCCGGAGGAAAAAATACAGCCGATTTGATCGGTTACGCGTCCCGGCTGATTGAAACGGCCTATTCCCGGCAGGCGATGGCATTTTTTCTGCAAGGGTGTGGGGGTGACATCAACCCGGTCGATTACAAGGATGCGCATCATCCACGCCACGCGTCGGTACCGGGGAACCGCCTGGGGATCAGCGTGCTTGCTGCATCGAGGGAAATTGAATGCCAGCCCGACCATCGGCTCATGTTTTTCAGTGAAACGATCGACCTGCCACGGGGCGACCGGTCCGAAAGGATTCGGCAGCTGGAGGGGGAGAAGGTACGCCTGGTGAATTCACTTCGCGGGACCAGTTTGAACCTGAAAAACTTCATGAGCCTGATGGTCAAATACCAGCTGTCCCCGGAGTACCCATCAGCCAACGCCCATCGGTACCTGCAACAGAAACTGATTCAATCGGAAGACCTGGAAAGCCTCGACCAGGAAAACCTGCGAAACATGAAAGCCTATTTGCAGAACGTTTTGACCATGGAGCGGATCACTCGAATCAATACCAACCTCGACCTGCTGAAAAAGCACCAGGCTCGCATGGTGGAATCCGGGAGTCGTACCGTGAAAGTCGAGATCTGTGCACTGCAGGTGGGGGATTTTCGACTGGTCACTTTTCCCGGCGAGTTGACGGTGCAGATCGGTTTGAATATCAAGCAGCATGCAAAGAAAAAGAATAGTTTTGTCGCCGGCTATACCAACGGCTACGTCTATTATTGTCCGACCGCCGAGCAGATGAAAAATTCAGGGGGGGCCCAGGAGGATTCGGACTGCCTGCTGGCCCCGCAGTGGCAGGAAATTTTCGAAAGGCGTGCCCTTCAGATGCTCAATCGTCTTGAGTAGCGGATTTGTCGGCAGGCAATGTGGGACGAATTTCTGCCAGCATTTCTGCCGCGCTGTTCCCCAGGAACAGCGAATCGGTCCCCGCACAAATCAGGGTCACACCCCGTTCGATATCAAGATGGACTGCACCCGGAGTGACCCCGAAACTTCCAAGCGGCAACCCGGCCTTCCGACTGGCATTGCAGATGGTTTCAATTGCCTGCACGACCTCCGGGTCCCGGATTTGGCCGGTTTTGTTCAGGCTTGCTGAAAGGTCGTAGGGACCAAGAAGGATGGCGTCTATACCTTTCACTTTCGTGATTTCATCGATGTTTTTCACCGCATCCCGGTGTTCAGCCTGGATGACCACCAGGGTCTGATCGTTGGCGTTTTCCACGTATTCCGAAAAGGCCTGTCCGTAACCATGAGCCCGGGCCAGGCCCACCCCGCGGGTTCCCTGTGGAGGGTACTTGCACCACTGAACAATCTGTTCCGCCTGTTCTGCCGAATTGACCTGGGGAACAATCACTCCGCGGGCTCCCAGGTCAAGCACCTTCTTGATGCTTGTCTCCGAGGCAGACGGTACCCTGACCAGGCAGGCGATACGTTGGCTGACTGCTTGCAGGATGGCCAGCGTTTCCGCAGTTTCCAGGGGCCCATGTTCGCCATCGAGGAATAACCAGTCGAAACCGGTGCCAGCCAGGATTTCTGCGATCGAGGGACAAGGGAGGGTAAGCATGGTGCCATAAAGTCGATCGCCCGCGAGCAGACGCTGTTTGAAGTTGCTGGAGGTCATGGGGAAACACTGAATGGGACACATTAATCGTGGGAGCCGGCTGTTCAAACTGACCGGCTGATTCCCGTAATGTTACAATGTTTGGGCGAAAACGAAACTTGTCGGCAGCCTGTTTCCGGTGTACGAGGGGCAGGACTTTTTAAAAAGAGCTTTGTGGGTCGGCAAAAGGTATTTCCTTCCAGGTGAGTGAAAACAATGAAAAGTGTGATGACAATTGTGTTGATGGCTTTGCTGAGTTTCCAGGTGATCGAAGCGGTGGATCCGCCGGAAAAAAAGATCGTTTTCATTTCCGGGACGCCCAGCCATGGTCGATTGCATCATGAGCATCGGGCAGGCAACATGATCCTCGCCCGGGCTCTGAACGGGGCGGGACTCGGTGTCAAGGCGACGCTGGTACCTCACTACGGCTATCCCGAAGACAAGTCCATCCTCGAAAACGCGGCGACGGTGGTCATCTTTTGTACCGGTCACCGGGGTCATGTCCTGAACCGGCACCTGGATGAGTTTGACAAACTGATGAAACAGGGGACGGGCGTTGTGATGATTCCCTGGGCCACCGAGGCTGAGAAAGGAAAGCCGGGTGAACAATTCCTGGAATGGATGGGGGGATTTTGCGACCTCGACTGGTCGGTAAACCCGCATTGGACGGCCAAATTCAAGGACTTTCCCGACCACCCCATCAGCCGGGGGCTGAAACCTTTTGAAGTCAATGACGAGTGGTACTATCACATGCGGTTCGTCGATCAGATGAAGGGGGTGACTCCCATTTTGTCGGATCTCCCCGGGCCGGAGACGTTGAGACGGGGAGACGGACCCCGGAGCGGGAACCCCACAGTGCGGGCGGCCGTGGCGGCGGGAAAAAAACAGACCGTCGGATGGGCCTACCAGAGACCTGACGGTGGAAGAGGCTTTGGCTTTACCGGGGCCCATAATCATGACAGTTGGCGAAACGAAATGTTTCGCAAAGTGGTTCTCAACG
>JAYZFP010000081.1:0-34015 GCA_036336715.1 Planctomycetota bacterium | reverse complement strand
CAGCCTTGAGTCCATACCTTCAGGATTGCCAAGCCGATGAATGATTTTGAACCGTACCACAAGTGGTTCGGTATCCCCAGCGAAATCAAGAATCCAAACCACTACCAGTTACTCGGTATCACCCTTCTGGAAGGAGACGCCGAGATCATTGAAGCGGCGGCCGAGCAGAGACTGCTCTTCCTGAGATCGGTACAAAACGGCCCCCATGGCCGCTTGGCTCAGAAACTTTGCAACGAAATCATGGCCGCCCGCTCGTTGCTGCTCAACCCGGAGCGAAAGGCAAAATACGACGCATTTATCGGTTCCGGCTCCGATTCGTCGAGTACCCCTTCGCAGGCATCCGGACACCCATTGGCAGACGCTCAACCAGGCTCCCGTCAGCCGCTTCCTCCCCCTTCGGGGGCCATCGAATCCGCCGCCGACCAGAAATCACCGCCAGGTTCCATTCTTCCCCCGCGGTCCGAGGGAAAGCCGGCAGGATTCCCTGCACCACAGATATCCCCGGAACAGGTGGGACTCCCTCTTCGCGCATCCTTGCCAACCCCGGATCCAGGGCACACGCGTCCGTTGGTCGACACCAGCCCCTCGGAAGCCGAGAGTGCAACCACTCCTCAATCTGTCACGACGACCCCCAACACGCCGAGTATCTCCACGGGTGCCAGCAGATCCGGTTATCGAAAGAAAAAACAGAAACCCAATCCCGCCGTACAAGTCGCGATTTTCGCGGTTCCTTCTCTGGTTCTCATCCTGATGCTGACCGTATTTTCGGAGACGACATTCAGCTTGCTGGCCCGGCTCCGTGGTAGCGGGGAGAAACCAGCGGAAAACGAGGAAAAAAAAAAATCCAGCGACGCGACTCCCCCAAAGAAGATTGCCTTCACGAATAAGAAGAATGCCCCCAAGGACTCGAACGCGAATTCCAAGGAAAAATCAGCCTCTGCAAAACCCGAAAATTCGTCCAAAGGCAAAACTCCTGAAACCGCACCACCCCAATCCCCTCCCAAAGAGGTGAAACGGGAGAACCCTGTCCAGGCAAACAAACTCGAGAATCCCAACCGGACCAGCCTGGCTCCATTTCTCGAAACTCTCCAGTCCAGGCCGACGCGGCTGGCAATGGAATATTTTGAGCAGGCAAGCACGCTGACCGTTCCGGCGGAAGAATTTGCCCACCTCAGCTACGGAATGGATACCGCGGTAAAAGAAGAAAATCTGGAAGTTCTTGTTCACGGATTCGACCGGATGGAAGAAAGGTACCAGGTCGACTGGGCATCTGAATTGCTGGAGCGACTCCTCAAAATGGAACTGACTTCATCGCCGAATGATGCCGTTGCCCTGGCAGCATTATTTCCCGATTTGATGCATCGCTGCCGCAGGGAACTCTGCGTGGAGACCGGTATCGAGCTGGCAGCCAAAATGGAAGTGCTTGCCTCAGGCCAGGCTTTGATCAACAGCACCTATGTCCAGCAGCAAATCAAGGTTCTGCGATCGTACAAGGGATTCGAAGCAGCCGGCGATTCGATGGAAAAAAATGTGTTTGACGCGATGTTTACCGGTCAACTCGACCTGTTGGCACGGGTCGACAACCCGGCGAGCAGGAATTTCGCCAATGTCCACGCAACGACTGTCAGGCAGATCAAGATCGCGGACCAGCAGGCAGCTCTCGAATTTCAGTGGAAAGAATTCAAGACGGCCAAGAAGAAGCTGGAATCTTACCTGAAGAACGAAGCCAACCGGATTCTGCTTGACGAAATTCATGACGAGGTTGATCAGTCGATCAAGACAGCCATCATCAGCAGGGGAAGAATCAACTGGGAACAGAAGTCATCCCAGAGATACGATTCCAATTCTTCGCAGATTCACCAGGCCTGCAAACTGGAATCCTCGGACATCGGCTACCAGGAAAATCGTCTGCCCCTGTTGGTCAGGCATCGCCATCGCATTCGGGCAGCAGGTCCGGTCAGCCATATTGGTTTCACGGGCGAAAAATCCCGTTTTGTCATCATGGGGGACATCATGAGCACGGTTGACCCACTGAAACGGAGGTCCAAATCAACCGGGATCAAGCCGATCGGAAATTTTGGAAACATTGTCCAGCACCATGAAAAATATTTCGTTGCCGAATCGGACGGCAACTCGGTTGTTTGGCGGGATATCATTTCAGGGGAGAAGGTCCAGGGGAAGATTGACTGGCCTGCCCAACCCGGCTCCCTTAAGAAAAAGGGCATTGGCAGGGGTCTGCAGCCGGCCAATCAACGTATCCGTTCCATCGCTTTTACCAGCCCCCGAGGTGATGTCGCGGTCCTGAGAAAGCAGACGATCACCTTTGTGAAAGCCCCCTTCTCGGGCGGTCAGCCCTCCCCCATCCAGGACTCGATGGAGATCGATCTGGAGGAACCCACCGGAATGGTCTCCAATCAGCAGGGGTACCTTGCGCTGATTGGATCCAGGGAAATCGTGATCCTGGACGGAAAAATTCCGGTCAAAAGGATCGTCCATGACCTCCCGGTGCTGGATGCCTCCTTTCGCATGGATACCCAGGGAGCCAATTTCGAATTTTATTATTCCACCGCCGAAAAATTGCATCGGATCGATGAAAAACGCTCCTTGGAGTACGACATCCCTGGCGTGAACCGGGTCTGCCCGCTGTCCGGAAACCATTTTCTGCTTGCACGCCAGCTCCCTGCGAATCGGATGCTGATCCAGGTGGGGCAACTGGAAGGGATCGAAAAAGGAAGCGGCTACGTGCAACAACTGGCTGTAAAAGCCGATGACGTCCGTCTCAGCTGGGATGGTAAATTTGTCGCGACCAGGGATTCCGTCAGCGGACAGATCGCCAGCGGATCCGCTTTTGGCAACCGTGAATCCATGGAACTTTATTCTGTCGTCTGGCCCCCCAATAGCCGGTAAAACGCTATGGCCCCAGAGGTCATTTCAGGGAAACCGTCTGCCGTGTGTTCAATTTCAACCCCTTGACGACCTGGCGATGATTGCCGGGCCAGGTGACTTCAGCTTCCACCTCGTCATCATCCAGGGCTCCGAAACCAAAATGCAGGGTCAGGTCATTCTGGTTTCCTTCCCCGGTACCACTTTCCACGTGCCGGGTAATTACCTGGTTTCCCGACCGGATCCGGACGGTTGCCCCGATCCCCGAACGGTTGGCTCTTTTGCCGTCCCCGGAGAGAACAATTTTCAGCCACTTGCCGGTTGCCTGATTGTCATTGCGGAAAATTTTTCCCGCGGTACACAGATCGAGATCGCCGTCATTATCAAGGTCTGCCCACGCCGCCTGGTAGGTGGGAGGCAGCCCGTTAACTTTTTGAGGGGCTGTCACATCCTCAAATTTCCAGTCCCCTTTTCCCTGGTACAGCACCGGGTAGTTGCGTATGTTTCCGCTACCCACTCCGTACACCGTGGTAAAATACAAATCCAACAGACCATCGTTATTAAAGTCTGCAAAAGCTGGTGAAGCATAGGATTCCTGCCAGGCCAGACCTGCGGACTCCGACTTATCCTCAAAGGCAAAGTTCTTTTCCTTGCCCCCGTTTTTCAGAAACTGGGGATGGTCCTGCCCCGGGCGGGGGTGGCTGAAGTTCCCGACAAAAATGTCGATCAGACCATCGTTATCGATGTCGCTGAAACAGGAACCGATCGTATGCCCACAAATGGGATAACGGATTCCGCCGGTATACCCGATCACCTGGTCCGGAATCCCGTGAGCCTTCAGTTGCTCGGCAACGTTTTCGAAACCGTTTTTCCCATTGTTCTTCCAGAGAAAATTCGGTTGAAGCCGGTAATTGGAAACATAGACATCAACAAACCCGTCTCCGTCGTAATCCGCCGCGGCAACGCCGCGGGCCGAGAAATTTTCGGGGGAACGCCAAACTTCCTCGAATCCGTCTTTTCCCCGGTTGAGGTAGGCCACATCCGGGTGCACTGCCTGCTGCCAAATTTCATACCCTCCCACGTAAAGATCGAGCAAACCGTCGTTATTAAGGTCGATCCAGACAGCCCCCCTGGAATTACGTGTGGGCAGTTCCGGAAATTTCACCGACTCGAATTTGCCACCTCCAAGGTTGCGGTAAAGTGCGCCGGTTCCTGTAAACGTAAACAGGTCCACCTGTCCGTCGTTGTCATAGTCACCCCAGATCCCTTCGCCACCCCCAATACCCGACTCGGTGGCTTCGACAAACTTTTTTCCGTTTTCATTCCGCCAGAGTTTTCCGGAATACAAGTCGACGAACCCGTCGTTGTCGAAATCTGCGAAGGCCGCTTTACCACCTCCGGAATAGCCGAATTCTCCAGACACATCGGAAAACTGGGCCACCACGATAGAGTTTGCAGACAGCAGGCAGATGAAAAGCAGCGTGCAACAGAAGTTACCTGGAGGTAAATAAAGAACCATGGGCGTGACTCGCATCAGGAGGTGGGGAGTTGAGGAAGGCACTGCGATGATAACGCATTTAAAATGCGAAATCAAAATCCGCGACCCTGCCAAGCTTGGCTCCCTTCCCAAGCAACGGTCTCCCGCACCCACCCGTGCCAGGATCAATTCCCTATCCGCCGGACCTGCGATTTAACCGAGAGCTGATGATCGCTTCCAATCCTTCCCAGCCCGCCTATTCTTCCGCAAAAACTTCTGCCTCAATCCAGCCGAGATACTTGGCTTCCCCTGCAACAATCGGTAGACAAATCACCTGAGGCACATCGTAGGAATGAAGCTGACCAATGGAGTCCATCACCTGTTGCCAAGCCGAGGCCGTGGTTTTGACCGAAACACGATATTCTGTAGAACATTCCATTTCCCCGTCCCAGCGATAAAAACTGGTCAGCGGACCGTCGACCTGAACACAGGCGGCAAGACGTTTTTCCACCAACGCTCGTGCCAGGGAATCAGCCGCTTTCCTCGAATCGGTTGTCGTCACCACCAGGAAAAAATCTGCTTCTTTCGGTTGCACCAAATCCTCCTTTTCTGACACTGAAATCATGGGGGTAATCGAGGTTTCATGGGGTTCTCGGGGTTTGACGGAACGCCATGAATACCGTCATACCAACTTGAAATGCTCCCGTCCGACTACCGACGGTTTTCCACCTGGAAGGTGCGAATTTCCCGTCCAGCAGGCATTTTTGACTCAAGGGTAATCCTCCCCGCCCGGGTTCCACGGATGACAGCGCAGAATGCGTCCCACCCCCTTGAGGGTTCCTTTGACGGCACCGTACTTGTCGATAGCCTGGATCATGTAACTGCTGCAGGATGGGTGAAACCGGCAGTTTCGACCGAGAAAGGGACTGACGGCCAACTGGTAAAAGCGAACCATCCCCTTGAGAATCAACCCGGGTAATCTCCAGATCAACAGCAACAAACGGGGCAGACGCATCAGGCTTCCTTTCGCTTTAATTTCCGGGAAATTCTCCTGGCAAGGGAAACCAGGGAAGCTTCGATGGCCGCCAATTCAGCGCAGGCCCCCTTACGAGGCCTGACCACGAGATCCAACCCCCCAGGAAAACGGGCCTGCTGCATCCGGAATCCTTCCCGGATCAATCGTTTCCAGCGATTTCGCACGACGGCGTTGCCAACCTTTTTGGAAACGCTGATCCCGATTCTCGTCTCCCGCCCGTCGTTGTCCAAACCCTGCATGACAAGAAAATCATCAGCAGCAAAGACCTTCCCGGCATAGACCCGCGCGAACTCAGCCGCTTTTCTCAGCCGCTTTGATTTGGGGAAACGAAACGACTTTTTGATTCCGCCTTCCATCATTCCGCTCCGCCCTGGGAACGGTCTGTCGGATCCTGCGGTCCAATCTCACCACTGCCCTTCCCTGGATCATCGGGCTCGGAAACAGGCCGCGCCCAGTCCAATTTCCCAAGCTCCGAATCGACCGAGGGGGCGTTTCCTGCCGGCCGAGAGCCTGAATAAATCCACCTCCGCAACCAACGGCCGGAAAGGCCAATCACAAGAACTCCCCCCAGTCCCAGGATCAGGATTGCAGCGAGTCCTGACAGCATTTTGGCTGTTGCCTGGGGGCCCGGGCCAACCGACTCTTCCACGTCGGTTCCCGTTTCCACCTGCCACAGCAACACCCACCACGCGATAGCGATTCCTGCCTGAAATAATGAGTTGAAAAACAGAAACATGTCCGAACCGATCAAAAATTTGTCTGCCCGCTACCACTGCAGGTCGAGTCGCAAGTCGTCCCCGCCTGCCAGTGACTCGGCAACCTCATTCCATTCATGCGACCCTTCGTCCGGCAGAACAATCTGTAATTCGACCAGGAGATCCCCTGCACCGTTTGGGGCCGGAACTCCCAATCCTTTCAAACGGAGTTTTTTTCCGCTGGAACTCATGGGTGGAATGGAAACGGTGGTCGTGCCATTGGGAGTCGGCAAATCAATTTTTCCGCCCAGAATGGCCTCCCGCACCGAAATCGGGGCCTTGAGCTCCAGGTTATTTCTTTTCCGGATGTAGTGGGGATGCGGAGCCACGTGAACCACGACAAAAGCGTCTCCCTGCGGTCCACCGTTGGGAGACCGATTTCCCTGACCTTTCAGCCGCAATTTCTTACCGGATTCCATGCCCGCGGGAATCTTCAGCTCAATGCTCTCCTGTTTGCCGTCTCTTTGAAAACCAACGTGAGCGCTGCCCCCCAGGATAGCCGTCTGAAAAGGAACGGTGATTTCGACCGATACGTCACTTCCCCGAACGGGCCGGGACTGCCTTCCGCCACCTTGGCCCCTCCCTCCCGGAAATCCACCAGGCCCCCCTCCCTGGAATTGCCGCAGGATATCATCCAGGCCACCAAAACCTCCGCCGGCTCCTCCTCCCTGGCCGAACATCTGGTTGATGTCGAATTCAAAAGGCATCTGCCCGCCCTGGCCACCCGAATTCTGGTATTTTTCGAAATCCGGTCCCATCTGGTCATACATGTGACGTTTGTCGGAGTCACTGAGAACATCGTACGCCTGTTGAACCTGCTGAAATTTTTCCTTGGCCTGTTCCGAATTATCGTTCAGGTCCGGGTGATACTTCCGCGCAAGTGACCGGTAAGCTTTCTGAATTTCATCTTCCGAGGCGTTTTTTCCCACGCCCAATACAGTGTAAAAATCTTCCGCCATACGGTCCTGTCTCAACTCCCGGCAATCGGTTACCTGTAGAATCCTTCGTTCGATTGAATCAAAAGCGGTGAACCTCCGGAACCGGGTCCGGCCTGTCAGCCTGCCTGATTCAAATCGACGCTACCCGAATTGTAAAAAACTGTTCCCCTGAAAGACAGGCGCTGGTCAGGCCACCCCCCTTCATTTTCGCTGCCGACCACCCCTTGACCGGGGGGACGGTTTTCGTCGGTTGGAGGCATGCGGATTATCGGCTTTGCCGATCATTTCAAATAGAAATCGGCTGGGATGGGTTTCCCTCGGCTTTCCCCATTTCATTCGGCTCAAGCTGAGAGTCAGCGTCAGTCGTTCCTGGGCCCGGGTCACCCCGACGTAACAGAGGCGACGCTCTTCATCTATTGCCTCCCCTTCCTCCTCCACGCTCCGTCGGTGCGGCAAAATACCTTCCTCAAGCCCAACCATGTAGACCTCGGGGTACTCAAGGCCCTTCGCACTGTGCAATGTCAGCAATGCTACGCAATTCCGCTGCAATTTTTTTTCCTTGTCATTATCGAAGTCCCGGTCATCGAGCGCTGCATCCTGCAGGAATTCGTTGAGCCTGGGCTGGCTGGTCTCCCTGCAATACGCAGCAAGAGCATTGACCACCTCTTCGACGGAATTCATCTTCAAGTCCTGCTCTTCCTCAGTTGGGTAGATTCTTTGCAATTCTGCCCGGTAATTGATATCCGACACCAGGTCACGGGCAACCGTCGCAAGATCGTCTTTCTTCAACTGCTGTTGAAAACGCTGGATCAGGTTCACAAATCTTCCGACAGCGGCTCGTGCTCGAGCGGAGACTCCGGCCACCGACTCAATCTGGCTCAGAGTTTTCCAGAGGTTCTGTTTTGCCCTCAAGGACTCGGCGACCACGGTTTCAATGACCTTGGGACCGATCCCCCGACTCGGGGTATTGATGACCCTCAACAGCGAGACGTCGTCCGACGGCTGGGCAACCAGCTTCAGGTAGGCCAGGATGTCGCGCACCTCCTTGCGGTCAAAGAAAGACTGTCCTCCCAGAAGAACATAGGGAATCTTTGCCTTTCGCAGCTCGACTTCGAACGCCCGCGGCTGTTCGTTGGTTCGAAACAGGATTGCTATATCCTTTGGCTCGATACCTGGTTCCGCCAGTCGGTTTCGAATGGAACGAACCACCTCTTCGGCTTCCTTGGTTTCGTTGGGAAACTGGAAAATGGGTGGCTCCAGCCCTCCAGGCCTGGCAGCGATCAACTGTTTGTCATAACGGGTCCGGTTAAAAACAATCAGCGTATTGGCCAACTTGAGAATATTTCCGGTTGAGCGATAGTTGTCCTCCAGTCGAACCACCTTGGCGTCAGGCCAATCTTTTTGAAAACTGAGGATGTGCTCCACTTCCGCACCCCGCCAGGCATAGATCGACTGATCATCGTCCCCCACAACACAGAGGTTACGATGCTGGCCGGCAAGGGATTTGACGATCTGGTACTGACTCTGGTTGGTGTCCTGGTATTCGTCAATCAGGATGTGATCAAAACGCTCGGCCTCTTCGGCACAGATCTCGGGCTCGTTCTGGAAAAGCTCCTCGGTCAACAACAGCAGGTCATCAAAATCAACCGAACCACGATTCTTGATCTGCCGCTGGTAACGTTGATAGGCCATCGCGCAAAGGTGCTCCTTGTCCGTTTCGGCAAGCGTAGCGGCCCTTTTGGGACGAACTGATTTTGATTTCCAACTGCTGATCCTCCACAGAAGATCAGACGGCTTGATCTGGCCGTCTCCTACCCTGAGCTCCCTGAGGACATTTCGGGCGATGCTCTCCTGTTCCCCCCGATCAAGAATCGAATAATTCTGCGGGTAACCCAGGTGCGTAATCTGACGACGAAGAATCCGTACACAAAGTGAATGAAAGGTCGAGATTTCGGGCCGATCGGCATCACGACGCTTTCCCAACAGCGCCACGATCCTTTCTCTCATTTCACTGGCTGCTTTATTGGTAAACGTGACGCCCAGAATCCGGTTTGCCCGCGTACCGTGTTTGATCAGGTTCGCAATGCGATAGGTCACCACCCGTGTTTTTCCGGTACCGGCACCGGCGAGTACCAGCAAGGGTCCCTTGAGTGTGGAAACGGCATCCTGTTGGGGTTGGTTGAGGCCAGTCACGAAAGAAGGTAATTAAAAAAACAGGGCTTCATGCAGATCGTATTGACCATATCCTGAACGCAGCCATATACTTACGAGATTGAAACTGAACTGAACCAGCCCCAATTCCCCAGCTACGCCGAATCTCATGGCAGCCAAGAATCGTAAAGAACTGAACGAAAATGAACTAGCGGGTGCAATGACCGACAAGTTCGACCAGATCAAACCCCATCTTCCCAAGATCCTGCTCGGTTTTGCAGCAGTGGCACTCATTGTTTTTGGTGTCAATTACTTTGTGACCTCCCAGGAGGCGGCAAAAGAGGCAAAATCGATCAACATGATTCTTTTCGGTGTTGAAAATTCCTCATCGGGATCCTCGACATCGCTGGACCAGCAAATCGAAGACTATCCGGATGACAATACTGCCGCCTGGGCTCACCTTCTCAAGGGGGACCGCCAACTGGGCACTGGCATGAGTCGAATTTTTTCCGACAGGGTTTCCGGCGAGGAATCGATCCAGAATTCCATCGAGCAATTCAAAAAAGCCAATGAACAGGCGGGTGAGGACAGCCAATTGAAGCAGCGGGCCCTGTTCAGCTGGGCTCGTGCAGAAGAAGCACTTGGCCGCTGGGAAGAGGCAACGACCCGGTACGCAGAGCTGCTGGAGTACAAAGGATCTCCTTTCGCCAAAATGGCTGAAAAGGCAATTTCGAGGGTAAAAAACCCGGATAACCAAGAGTTCTACATCCTGTTCAGGGAACGCAAAAACAATTCTTTCGAATTGGATCCACTTGAGTCGGCTCCCACCACCAACACCGGTCTGCCGGCCAGACCCGACTTTACCTACCCCGGCGAAGAACCGGTTGTGGGTAACGAGCCGGGAGTTGGCGATCAAGAAGAATCCGGCAACAAGGGTGAAACGGCTCCCGAACAGAATCCGGAAGAAAACGCCACCCCCGAGAGCAAACCGAAAAGCGAGCCCCCGGCCCCCCCAGAAGGGGTCAGTGATGGCAAGGAGAAATCGCCGTCGCCACCAGCCGCCACCGAAGACAAAAAGCAGCCCCTGCCCAAAAACGACGTTCAGCAGAATGAGGCAGCCGGTACGGAAGCAAAAAATTCCGAAAAAAAACCTTCCGCGGAAAAAGTGAGTCCCCCCCAGACGGAGCCGAAACAGGAATCGGCGGAAAAAAAAGAGTGATCCCGCCGGCGGCCGAAATTTTTTCGCCAGTCACGGTTGCCGAGGTTCTGGCCCTTTCTTTTGGTTTCCCTATTTCAGACCCCGGTTCGTAACATTCTTTTTGCATTGGCTGACCGGGGAATCTGCCCGCTTGTTAAACGGGCGGGGCCAAAGTTGGAGCAAAAGGCAATCCGGATTCATTCCAAATTGCCTGCCGTTCGAAACCCGCGCCTCCCTTGACGGCTGGCCGGTGCAGCGGAACCCTCGATCGAACAGTCATGGCATTTCAAGGCACTTTTACCGTTGAAACGGAACACGCAGGACAGCGACTGGATGTGTTCCTCGCCGAAAGGATCCAAGCCTTCAGCCGAACCAGAATCCGGGTTGCGATTACCGCAGGTCAGGTGGCCGTTGACGGGAAAACGGGCAAACCGGCGTATCGTTTGCTCGGGGGTGAAAAGATCGAATGTTCCATCACGATGGAATGCGAAGCCGGTCCCCAACCGGAAGAAATCCCCCTAGATATCCTGTATGATGATGATGACATCGTATTCATCAACAAACCACCGGCCATGGTGGTTCACCCCTCCAAGGGACATTGGCAAGGAACTCTCACTGCTGCCCTTGCCTATCATTTTGAGTCGCTCAGTTCGCATGGAGGTCCCCAGCGCCCCGGCATTGTCCATCGACTGGACCGTGATACCAGTGGCGTGATCGTGGTCGCCAAGAACGACCAGGCACATGTCCACCTGGCCAGGCAATTTGAGCAACGAACCGTTGAAAAGGAATACCTGGCACTCGTAACTCCTCCGCCTGACCGCCAGCGGGACTGGATCGACCACCCCATAGGGCCGCATCCGTATCAGCGGGAAAAAATGGCCATCCGAACCCAGCACCCCTCTGCAAAAAACGCGCGCACGTTTTATGAGGTGCAGGAAAAACTGGGGAGGTTTGCCCTGGTCAAAGTCCTTCCCAAAACCGGCAGGACACACCAGATCCGGGTTCATTTCCAGCACGTGGGTTGTCCCGTGGCCGCAGACAAACTTTACAGCGGCAACAGTCAGATTCACGAGGGTGACCTGGTTCCCGGGTTCGAGGCAACCGGAAGTTCCGGAAAAGGCAAGCTTTTGCTGGAACGCCAGGCGCTTCATGCCCGGAAACTTTCCATTACTCACCCGAACACGGGTGAAAAAATTACGGTGGAAGCGCCGGTTCCCGCCGACATGTCAGCGGTGATCCAATTTCTCCGTCAGGAATTTGAATAGTTGGTCGGTTCAAGAGACATCGTTCCCGAATCATGGCCTGGAAGACCGGGGCCTTGATGCGGACCCGGCCGGGAAATTTTTTCGGTGGGCACTTCCCCTTTTACCTTGTCGAAAAAGGCTTTCCCTCCTGCGGTATGACAAAAGAAAAGCTGGCGAGGCCAATCAGCCCCGCCAGCTTTTGCACAGCAGTTGTTTCATGGATTGCGACACCACCCGGTTGGAATAACCGGGTCCCGCATCAGAATCCGCTGGATACCCGGCGACAGGACTGGACTCCAGCAGCCTGCCGTAGGGAGTGGCGGATTTCTTTTCCAGGGCGGATCGCCTGGTTTCGGTTCGGTCACACCGGGTGAATCATCTTCTGAATTTGACTGTCCTTTTCCGAGGGTCCTTTTCCGAGGGTCCTTTTCCCAGGGTCCTGCCGTTTTGGTAAACAGACCGGCTCCAAATGAAATACCGACAGAAGCCACCCGGCTTACACTTTTTTTCGACCGGATTCCGGATGAATCGATTGAAGCATCAATTTTTGAAAAATAATCGGCTGTCGGCAGCACCCAATTGGCAGTTCAATGGTTTAATGAAGTGATGAGCAGTGACGGCGTAAAATACCGTGATAACGTAGACGAAGACATCCTCTTTTTGCGTGATCGTTCTCCGAACGATCCCCAGGATGAGTCGATTGCCACCGTTTTCTCAAAATTCCGGCCCCAGCTAGAGAGAATTGTGGAATTCCGCATGGATTCGCGGATCCGTTCACGTGTGGACGCTCAGGACGTGCTGCAGGAGGTTTTCCTCAATGCCAAATCCCGCTACCGTTCTTTCATTGAAAAACCGGCCGTTTCCCTGTTTGTCTGGCTCAGGCAACTGACGCTGCAGGTTTTGATCGAATTCCAACGGGCCCACTTCCGCAAGAAACGCACCGTCCAGAAAGAAATCCCCATCAACCTCCCGGCAGTCGATCAAAGCGATACCAGCCAGCTGCTTGCCAGGGAACTGGTGGGCCAATTGACCTCGCCCAGCCAGGCCGCCATCAAGGCCGAAGAAATCGACCATTTGAATGCGGCGTTGGAAAGCATGGGAGAAACGGATCGGGAAATACTAGCGCTCCGCCATTTTGAGCAGTTGTCCAACAGCGAAGTGGCTGAAATCATCGGCATAAAGCCTGCCGCGGCCAGCAATCGTTATGTACGGGCTGTCACCAAGCTGGGTGAAATCATGGATCGTCTGGAGAGGTGAACCCAAAATGAGCCCCCCCACCCAACCTGCAGCCGATTCCAGCGAGGACAGTTCCCCATCGGGAGCGGAAGACCGGAACCCTGTCGAAATACTGGCAGATCAGTTCGCTCATCAGATAAGAATGGGAGAGACACCTTCCATCGAAGATTATGTGCAGAAGCACCCGGATTTGGAGAACGGGATCCGGTCGGTTTTCCCTGCCATTGCGAGAATGGAAAAAGCGAGCCGCCAACAGCTTTCACGGTCCGGTTCTCCTGCAGCCACCCAACGGGTCGACCTGAACCTGGAAAACATCGGGGACTTTGAAATTGTCCGTCAGCTTGGGCAGGGAGGAATGGGAATCGTCTATGAGGCGGTACAACTTTCCTTGCAGCGAAACGTGGCGCTAAAAGTCATCAGTCCAGCCATTTCCAATTCGCCCCGTCAGCTTGCGAGGTTCAAGCGGGAAGCCGCTACAGCGGCCCGCCTTCACCACACGAATATCGTTCCCGTTTTCGGAAGCGGTGAAGAAGGGGGCATCTACTACTACGCGATGCAATTAATCGATGGAATCCCCCTGCACGAAGCAGTGAAAAACCTTCGTCACTCCAAATCGTTTGATTTTGAGTCAACGGTTTCAACCTATTTTTCCCGTACGGATCCCCAGCTGCTGCATGAGTCAACCCGCTCAGAAACCGCGGTAAAGCCCCCTGAACAGGATTCGGATTCACCGGGAACATCGGCGGAATCCGAGGCCATGGCCCTGGAAAAGCTCCCGGTTCACTCGGACAAACAAAAGGAGCATTACCGAAAAAGGGTTTGTGAATGCATCGCTGATATTGCCGATGCGCTCGAATATGCTCATGAGCAGGGGGTAATGCACCGTGACATCAAGCCGTCCAACCTTCTGATGGATCAACAGGGAACCGTCTGGGTCACCGATTTCGGACTGGCCAAATTTGACGAAAATGATGGAATCACCAAAACAGGTGACATGGTAGGTACCCTGCGTTACATGTCTCCCGAACAGTTTAGTGGCGGCGGAGATGCCCGATCGGATATCTGCAGCCTCGGATTGACCCTGTTTGAAATGCTGGTCCTCCAGCCAGCCTACTCGGAAACACGGTCAGCTCCGCTGATGAAACTGAAAACAGAACAGGCGCCCCCCAGTCCAAGCAGGATCGACCCCAGCCTGCCAAGGGACCTGGACACGATCGTGCTCAAAGCCTGTGCCGTGGATCCGAAGCACCGTTACCAGACTGCAGGACAATTCCGGGATGACCTGATCAGCTATATCGATGGCCGCCCCATTTCCGCCCGCCGAATCCACCTGGCCGAACAGGCGTGGCGGTGGTCCAAACGGAATCCCTTGATTGCTTCCCTCGCCAGCCTCTCCATTGCTCTCCTGATCGCCGTGGCTGTCGTGGCCCTCGTCGGGAATCAGACTACCCGAGCGGCCTTGACGGCAAAGCAAATCGAGTTTGAACGTGCCGAAAAAAGTAAAACCAATGCAGAAAACGCACTTGCCGAAGCAAAGAAACAGCGTCAACTTGCCGAATCCAATTTTTCTGGTGCGGTGCGTGCGTTTGAAGAAATCATGGCCAACATCTCCCGCCGGGGGATACCGCATGGAATTGCCGTCGAAGTAGAAGACGAAGAGGTCCGCTCCTTTGAAACGTCGTTGACCAATTCCGACATCGAAGTTCTGGAAACGCTGTTGGGCTTTTTCGAGGAATTTGCCGAACAAAACCGTGCGGACCTGTCCTCACAGTCATCCCAGGCTCAACTTCGTGTCGCGGAAATCCTGCAGAGCCTGGGGAGACTGGCTGAATCCGAAACAGCTTTCGAGGAGGCAATCCACAGTTTTGCCAAGCTGGGGGAAGACAAGATCTCGGGAGATGAAAACCGTTTGATCCGCATGAGAATACTGAACGAACTTTCCTACTGTGCCAATCGACGGGGTGACTTTGAAAAAGCCGAAAAGGCCATTGCAGACTGCAAGGACCTGTTTGATTCCATCCAGCAAAAATCTCCCGCCATACAGCTTGAATTTGCCAGGTCCCTCAATCTGTTCACCTCCATGTACACGCGAGTGGGTTACGTGATCAACCGCCAGGTGATTGCCAAAACCCAGCAACCCACCGCTGGAAAGGGAAATCCCGCGGAAAAAAAGACACGCAAACCGTATCCCCGGCGCAAAAAGGTATTCGTTGCCATTAACAACCGGGACGCCGGAAAAAAGAACCTGGTGCGAAGGGCAAACGAAAAAGCGATCGAATTGTTGTTGGGACTGATTGAGAGGGCCCCCGAAAATTCTACCTACCAGCTGGAATTATCGAGGGCCTACCAGGATCGGGTTCGAATCCATCGCACTTCCAAGGACCAGAGAATCGCTGCCAGTTCGTTTGAAAAAGCAAAGCGAATCCTGGAAGAACTGGTTGAAAAGCATCCCAACAACCCGGCTTACCGATTCGAGCTGGCAGATTTCCTCTGCAACCTCGAGCGGACCCGCAACAGCCCAACCAACCCCGTCACCGCGGCCCGCGTCGCACGGGAACTGGTTGAAAAATGGCCAACCGTTAGTGAGTACCAGGCTCTGTATGCCAATGCACAGGCAAGGGGCACCATTCAGCGTTTGAGTGTCTCGCCCGTCAACCGGAAAAAACTTGAAGAATCGGTCAATATCTACCGGGAGCTGGTCGCCAAGTATCCCGCCTACTACGCGTACAAGGTAAATTTCTCCCAGTACCTGGTAATTCTCGCCGCGCAGTACACGCTCTCGGACGATACGGAAAAATCAATGGCATTCCTGCAAGAAGCCGAAGACTGCCTGCTCTCAATTACCGAGGATGGTGAAGACGATGTTCTCGTCCAGAGGATTTTCGCAGAATTGAATCTGGCCCGAAAAGCGGCCGGGCAACCACTCCAGGATCGCCCGGAAAAACAGGACGATCCCTAGCCCGCTACCAGGCCGCTACCAGCCCGGATCGCCCGTTTCTTTTTCACCCTACCAACAGGACGGGTTCAGCCTCCCCATTCCATCCGCCTCATACGATAATGTTCGATCGGTTCACCATGATAGTAGGCGGTCGTCTGTCCCAAATGCTCCATCCCAAGACGCTCGGCGACCTTTTTTGATTTCTCATTGGGAGGATCAATGACTGCATGGACCTCGGGCAACTCAAGTTCCTCGAAAGCGATTTGCATCAGTTTTTTACCCCATTCTGTTGCGTATCCCCTGCCCCATTGCCGGCGCGAAAGATGCCAGCCAATTTCAACATCCCTGGTCAGTTTGCCAGTCGGGTCGGGCAACGGTTTGATCAGGGCAGTCCCGACCAGCGAACCTGTGGATTTGAGAAACATCGGATAACTTCCAAGCCCTGGTGGGAAACTCCTGTTTCGTTCGATGATCTCCCCTATCCGCGAACGCATCTGATCGACGTCCCGGACGGCCATGCCGCCAATAAAGCGGGTCACTTCCGTATCGGAATAGATTTCAAACGCCGGTTCCGCAAAGTCGACTTTCCATTGACTGGCGACCAGGCGTGTCGTTTCAAATTCAGGCGTTACGTTATAAATCATGCGTGCAGTCCGGCCAGGTATCCCGTGCTGAAAGCTGCCTGAAAGTTGTAGCCTCCAATCGGTCCATCCAGATCGAGAATCTCACCGGCAAAAAAAAGTCCCCGGCACAACTTGCTTTCCAGCGTCTGAGAGTTTACTTCCTTGAGGCAGACACCACCAGCAGTCACCTCCGCCTTTTTGAATCCACGGGTTCCCTCGATATCCACCACGCAATGCTTGATTTTTTCCACCAGCGATTCCTTTTGGGCCCGGCCGGTTTCGGCCAGGTTCTGGCCCCGCCCCAAGCCTGCAAGTGATACCAGGCTCTGGGCAAGTCGGTCAGGAAGCCGGTCCTGAAACAGGGTTCGGGCCTGTTTTCGCACGTTCTCCTGGAGCGTCAGTTCTGCGTGCAAATCCTGCCTGCGAATGCCAGGGAGAAAATCGATGACAATTTTCAGGCTGGGTGACTGACAGCGTGAAATCTCCCGGCTGACATTCAGGGCTGCTGGCCCTGAAAAGCCAAAATGAGTGAAAAGCAAAGATCCCCTTGCAGAGGAGACTGCCAATTTTTTGAAATTTCCGTCCGAAAGACGGCAGATCCGATCCTCCTCGAAGACCCCGAAATTTACAGAAGGGACGGTGATGCCCCTGAGTTCCTTTACCCATTGTTGGGGAGTCACAATGGGAGTTAGCGCCGGCACCGGTGGAACGATATGGTGTCCAAAGTCCGCCGCCCATTGGTAGCCCTCTCCAACCGTCCCACATCCCGGGTAGGACTTTCCACCGGTGGTTAGAATTACAGATTTGGCAATGGTTTCCCGCTGGCCATGTCTGACGGAAAATCCACCTTCCGCCTGCCTGATTCCGGACACGCCGACCCCGGTTTTCAATTCGATCGACGGATGGCTCTCGACTTCCCGCAACAACGCGTTGCGGACATCGATCGCCCGATCCGAAGCTGGAAAAATTTTCCCTGTGGATTCCACCTTGGTCGGCACTCCCGCCTGGTGAAAAAATTCCACGACCTTCTCTGGCCCAAGGGAGGCGAGTGCCGAATGTAGAAATTTCCCCGGGCGACCGAAAGCCTCCACGATCCCCCGGGCATCGGTACTCTGGGTCAGGTTACACCGGGTGCCACCGGACATCAGGATCTTGACTCCCGTCTTGGTGTTTTTCTCCAGCAGCAACACTCGTTTCCCGGTGCGAGCTGCCGATATGGCTGCGAAAAATCCGGCAGCACCGGCTCCAACTATAGCGATATCCGGATTCATCGCACTTTCAATTCCGGACTGAAAAAACCAGCCCAACCGTAGGGGATTCGTGGCTCAACTACCAAATTTTTCGGCAAATGCTGATAGCCGACGACCGCCATTTCCCATAACCTCTATAACGATAATGAACTGAACATTTGTCCTGATTTATCGTACCTAATAGCAACTTCCTTGACCTTTTCCGTTTTCCAGGGTCGATGAAGATTCCATGTCGAACCCAAAATGCCTTCCGATGATTCCCGCACCCAAAAAATCACTCTACCTGGCCTTTACAGCCCTGTTGGGCTTGACGCTTTTCTGTCTTGCTGGTTGCTCCGGCACAGCCAGCCGGGGAGACGACTCTCAATCAAAAGCAAAACCCCAGGAGGTCGAAACGACCGAACGTCAGGAATTTGAAAAAAAGAACCGGATCATCGGTAATGCCAAAAAGGAAGTCCAGCGGATTTTCGGATCGTGGGAAAAACCGGACTTCGCCCTTTTGATTACCGGTCGGCAACACGGCTATATCGAGCCTTGTGGCTGCACGGGGTTGGAGAACCAGAAGGGCGGTTTGTTGCGTCGCCATACCCTGAGTAAAACCCTGGAATCAAAAGGATGGAACCTGGTCAAAATCGATGCCGGCAACCAGGTACGCCGGTTCGGCCCCCAACCGGAAATCAAATTCAAGACCACCGCAAAAACACTGGCTGAAATTTTCAATTACGACGCGATTGGATTCGGACGGGATGACCTGAGGCTCCCTGCCATCGAACTGGTTTCCACCATGCAAAACCTGGAAGGAACCGCAGAAGATCCCACGGCACACCCTTTCCTCTGCAACAACGTGACAATATTTGCAGACTTTGCAGATGCCAGTTTTGAAGAAGACAAAATGGTATCGACCTTCAAGGTCATTCAGACAAATGGCAAAAAAATTGCCATCACCGCCGTCCTGGGCGAGGAAGCATTTGACGCCATCGCCAACGAAGACCTCTGCCTGAGGAAACCGGACGAGGGAATCGAAGCGGTTTGGCCGCTGATGCAAAAGGAAAAGGCCGACGCCAATGTTTTGATTGCACACACCTCCCTGGAGGATACCAGTCGGCTTGTTAAAAAGTACCCCCATTTTGACATCGTGATAACCGCTGGCGGAGCCGGAGAGCCAACCAACAAGCCGGAAGAAATCAAATCCGGTGATCACCTCTCCCGGGTGGTCCAGGTAGGCACCAAGGGAATGTACGCCGGGGTCATCGGCTTCTACTCTGACGGCAGGAAATTCAAGTACCAGCGGGTCAACCTAAGTGCCGCCTACGAGGACTCGGAGGAAATCAAGGAGGTCTTCCGGGATTACCAGTCCCAGGTGGAGCGAAACATTTTTGCCAACCTGAAGGACAACATGGTTCCCCACCCCAGTGGAGCGACCTTCGTGGGATCCGCTGCCTGTGCTGACTGTCACGGGGATGCGCATGATGTCTGGAAGGACGGAGTGGCAGAATTTGGCGACGAGGTCGGGCCGCACACCAGGGCCACCGCCTCGTTACTGGAGCCTAACGAAAGAAACTGGGTAGTCCGAAAATTTGACCCGGAGTGCCTCAGTTGTCATGCCACCGGCTGGAACCCCCGTAAGTACTATCCCTACAAGAGTGGTTACCTGGACGAGACGGCCAAGCACCTGCACGGTAACGGGTGCGAAAACTGCCATGGCCCCGGTTCACTGCATGTGGCCGCCCAGGAAAATGAAGAGGACGTGGAAAAGTACCAAAAAATGGTCAGGATCACGCTGAAGGATGCGAGGCAAAAATGCCTGGAGTGCCATGACATTGACAATAGCCCCGATTTCCATGCCGACGGAGCCTTTGAAAAATACTGGAAGCGGATTGACCATTCCGGAATGCGGGAATAATTTCGGAGTCCAAATCAACAAGCGTTTGAGGAACCGGCAGCCCCCAACATTCCGAGGGAAAACCGGTTCATCCGACACAGTTCCAACAACGCATCTTTTCTGTCTCAATCAAGGCACGGCATCCATCCACCAGACCCATTCAGGCATCCGAAAGCGTCTGTTTCAAAAGCGGATAAGCCACGTTCCCATTCCAGCGATGCCCCCCTTTGAACTCATCCCTTAACAACTGCTTGCCTGCACCGGCCGCTCGGTAAGCCTTCCGCAGTCTCTGCATCCCTCTCCCGGCCCACTCCGAATCAATCAAACGGTCCTCTGTGCCAGTCTCAAGCAAAAGCGTTCGGGGAGCCAGCAGGGAGAGAATTTCCGGAACATCACCGTACTTCAGCAAACCGGGAATCACCTGCGCTCCGCAGGCATAACGATTTTCAATCCGTTCCTGCATCAGGTTGAGAGCGCCCGATACAACACAAACGCGCACCCTCTCTTCCAGGGCAGCTGTCAGCATTGCCATCCGACCACCATAAGACAGGCCGACACACCCCAAACGCTCCGAATTTACATTCGGAAGCCCTCTCAGGTATTCAAAGGCCCAAAGGCAGTCACGCAGGTTGTTTCCCATCAGAAGCTGTCCCAGCAACTGCATTCGGACAAAGGTCACTGCGCAGGGATCTGTATCCGAATATTCCCTGCCCCGCCTCCTTCCAAAGGGCGTCATGTTTGGCGCGACGACAGTGTAACCGCGTTCAGCCAACTGCCGACCGTAATCATAATTGGCCTTTTGAATTGCCGCAGCAAGCTCGGGTCCACCGGAAACACCCGCCACGGTCTGGTAGCCAAAATCACCGTGGCCATGCAGCGCCAAAATCCCTGGTCGCCCTGGCAGGGGAGCATGGGGCTTCAGTACGAACACCGGCAAGACCGGCACCCCCGGGGCGGACAGCAAGAGTGCTGACCGCTCAAACTTCTTCAGGTTCTCCGATTTTTCCAGGTGCACACGCCAGGTTTTCGGCGGAGAGAAGTCTCCAAGTTGCCTGACCAGCTGATTGCGAAACCGGGTCTGCCATTCAGCCAGCTGACGAGGTGTATTCCCCTTGAAGACCATGGAGAGCAGAGCGGATGCCGACTGCTTTCGAATGACCGAATCCGCACTCAGGTCAAGCTCGTCAGCAGCAAGCCTCCCGAAGGACGTTGAAAAAACCGGTGCGGCCAGAATGTTCCCGAGGCCACTCAAAAACCTTCGGCGGAAGATATTCGCATGGTCAATTGAATCCTGGTTCATCTCTTTCACCCCCGTAGCCACCCGTACTGCCGAGCCAACCGGCCGTTCCGGTTAATTTCGGTGTAGCCTGATTTGAGGACCTCATTGTAACGATTAGTTTACCGGTCATCGCGATGAGCTACCTGAAAGCAACCACAGGGTATTCTTCTTTTCAAGGCAGTTTCCAACCCATCCCGGCAAAATCCTGTTCCACCGATTGCCGCCGGACCATTTGACTCAGTCCACACGGTTGAAACGGAGGGATTTTTTCAAATCCTGTCCGCAGCAGCCATCCAAAATCGCACGGTGATCCCGGGGCCGCATGCTGCCGACCAAGGTTACCTTTCTGTTTCAGACCGGCACAGATATGCTTGGTTAAAGGATCGCGCAATACTGAACCACAGAACGTACCGACCACCTGAGGCCGCCTGTCAGTCGATGCTGTTCAGACGGGATACTTTTGGAATCAACCGTGCGAACCTTCTGACCCTGTCCGGGTCATTTCAGGGATTCCAGCCTGAAGATTTTTACTCGGCACAAAAAATTGGTAACGCAGCTTTTCAAAACCTATCGGGATGCCTACGCCGGATTGCCTCGTGAGATCTGGCTATTGTCTCTGATCATGATGATCAATCGTTCGGGGACCATGGTTCTGCTGTTCTTCGTTCTCTACCTCACGGACGTTTTCGGGTTTTCCAACCAGACGGCCGGCGCGATCATGTCGTTCAGCGCAGTCGGGGGAATCCTGGGTGCCCTGGCGGGGGGCTGGGCTTCCGACCGGTTCGGGGCAATCCGGGCACAAATTGTATTCCTGGGACTGGTCAGTTTTCATTTCCTGCTGATGCTTTACGCAAAAAGCCTCACACAGATAACCGCAGCCCTGTTCGTAATGATGTTCCTCAACGAAGCCGTGCGGCCAGGTCTCCATGCGGCCTGCTTTCAGTACAGTGAGCCTGACAACCAGAAACGTTCGATGGGTCTGCTGAGATTGGCTATCAACCTCGGGATGGCAATCGGTCCTGTCGTCGGCGGCTTTCTTGCCGAATATGAACTCTGGAACTGGCTCTTTATCCTGGACGCCCTGACCTGTCTGGTTTCTGCCGTCCTGCTGTGCACTGTATTTGGCTGGAGGGGGCAGTCACCCACCCAGCACCCCACAAAAAAGGGTGATGAAGAGGAAGACCACCCTTCAGATCGGCTGGATCTGCAACCCGCTGCCGGAACGGGATCGCAGTCACCCTGGACCGATCGCAGAATGCTCCGTTTTGGTGTCTTTTTCCTGATGCCCCTGCTGGTATTCGTGCAGCTTTTTTCCAGCTTTATCAAGTACCTGCAGGATGTTTATGGTTTTTCGGAATCTGAAATCGGTTGGGTCAACGCAATCAACCCGATATTGATTGTCGCCTTTGAAATGATCATTATCCGTAAACTGGAAAACCAGTCGACACTCAAAACGGTGGCTGCAGGGACACTTCTGATCTGTATCGGCTTTGGCCTGCTTCCCTTTGGGTCGACACTCTGGTTCTGCGTGCTGACAGTGCTGATCTGGTCGATCGGGGAAATCCTGGCATTTCCCCTGGCTGCGGTTTACGTTGCAGAATTGAGCACGCAGGCCAACCGTGGACGCTACATGAGCTTCATCACCGTCCTTTTTTCCATTTCGATGGTGGTCGGGCCCGTTGTCGGCATGTCCCTTTATGACTACAACCGGGACCTCCCCTGGTACCTTGCCCTGCTCGCCGGACTGATTTCCTTTTCCGGCCTCTGGATTCTGGCCAACGGAAAACAGGGTTTCCAAAGGGGCCCCGAGCCGCAAACGGAGGAGTGAGAATACCTGCTCTTGCAGCAACCGGACACCACCCGATTTCTCGGACCCTTGCGGCAGCGCATGACTTTCCGAAAGGCCAAATCTCCTGACAGGCAATGAACCGAGCCGAACCTGGCAGGATCCTCAATCCAGCAGCCGAATTCCCTGCCCGGTAATTTCATAGGGAATAATCTCTTCGCTGCAGTAGCTGCCCCTGTGTTTGGCAATCAGGAGGGCTCTTCCCATTCGTTTTCCCTCCTTTGTCTTTCCCATCAGTATCAACGTATTGGCATTTGAGATCACATCTCCTTCTTCTATCTCCCTCGAGATCAGATCATCGAGCATCATTTCCTTGGAAGTCCAGAGGACCATGCAGGCGATTTTCGCGGGATCGTAGCGCAGGTCCCGGACCCGTTCGGCCACCGAACGGAAATCCTGGCGAAAAAGATCCCTCGCCACCCATTCCGGTTCCTTGCGAATGATCTGGTGGTAAACATATTCAAACAGGTTGAGCTGGATCGATTCCGCCGAGACATCCGCCGGCTCGATGCCATCGACAACAATTTTTTTTCTCCCCCGGACCATGTTCGAATAGAGGTAGCCGATCGACGTGTGCAGCTTGCGATTCAATTCCGCCTGCCAGTCCCGCCACTGCTCCATTTCCATGTCCTTCTTGGTGACCCTTTGCCCGGTCATCTCGAAAACATGAAGGTAATCACCGATCTCGACAGAAGTGTCGACGACCTGGTCCACTGCGAAATGGTGATTACTGTCAACCGGTGTCAGTTTTTTCTGAAACATCCTTTCGCAATAGCCAAAGTGATTCTGCCCGTCGCCGCGGGCCGACATGTCAAACAGGATCCCCGGATCTTCCGGATCGTTCTGACAAAAATGAGTACCCAACTGGGTCTTTCCGATCCCCGTCGCTCCAAGAACCACAGTCAGCGTGCCCGGTAACAGGCCACCGCCCAGTCGCTCATCCAGTTCCTTGATTCCGGTCGTTACCCGACCATCGACCTTGTTCATCAAAACTACTTTCTCAAATTCATTTCACTTGCCTGCAGGCTCCCCATGCCTCCACCAGCAGATTGCCTGCCCGATCAACTTCTTCTTCGGTTGTGAAGCGTCCGCAGGAGATCCGAACAGTTCCGGCCCCGGTCTGCTCATCAATCCCGATTGCCTTCAGCGTATCGGAAAGACGTATCGAATCCGAGTGACAGGCAGCACCGGTGGAAACACAAAGACCAGGGATTTCGGCCAATAGTTGGGTCGCCTCGACTCCAGGAAAATTGACACTGGAGGTATTGGGAAGCCGCTCAGCCAAACAACCGTTAAAGCTGATTCCGTTCCCAATCTGCTCTGCCAGGTGTCTCTCCAGTCGATCCCGCAAATTCTGTAGTTGCTTTTCTTTTTCTTTTCCCTGTTCCATGACCAACTGGGCGGCCGCGCCCAAACCGGCGATGTAGGGAACGTTTTCCGTCCCCGGCCGGACACCGTTTTCATGGTTGGCTCCCTGGATTGAAGGAAGAAGCGTTTGCCCTCGACGAATGTAAAGGGCACCCACCCCTTTGGGCGCATACAGTTTATGCCCGGCAATTGTCAGGAAATCAACGCCCAGGTCATCCACCCGGACGGGAACCTTACCGACACTCTGGGCCGCATCGGTGTGCAGAGGAATTCCCCGCAGGGAACAGATTTCGCTCAATTCACGAATCGGCTGAAGCGTCCCGATTTCGTTATTGGCATGCATCACCGAAACCAGTCGGGTCCGGTCGTTCAACACCTGCTTCAGCTCATCGAGATCAATCACCCCCGACGAATCCGTTTTGACAAACGAAACCTCTCCACCGTTCTCACGGTGAAACAGGGCCGGGTTCCTGACAGCCGGATGTTCAAAACAGGAGGTAACCATACCGGCAGTCCGGTTCCCCTCCTTGAGGAAGGTCCCCTGGATCACGAGATTGTTTGATTCTGTTCCACCCGCGGTAAAAAAAATCTCGTCCGGGCTGGCACCAACCAGGGAAGCAACCTGCTGGCGCGCTTTATCAACCGCTTCACGGCACACTTTTCCCAGGGCGTGCGAACTGGACGGATTGCCGTAATGCTCGCGCAGGAGAGGAACAATTGTATCGGCAACGGTCGGGTCAACCGGGGTCGTTGCATTGTAATCGAGGTAAATGGGAGTCACGGAGTACCAACGCGGAACAACCCGCATCCAGAGGGCTCAAAAGGAATCAGGTTATAGCGGACTTTTCAATCGTTCAATACGAGTGGCATTTCCTGCAACGGTCGTCGACCTCGAAAATCCAGACTTCGGCCAATAGCAGCTCCAACCAGACCACCTGGCCGGTCGTCAGCCGGTTTTCAGTTGACGACAACTCGAAAAAGCCCTTGCAGCCGATTACAATCTGGGAGATTCCTGAACGATCAACACCCCCGGCAGCGACCTTTCGATGACCCGAGCATTTTCCGAACCCCCCTTTGGACCACCCCAGGCGATTGGCCGCTTGAGCCCCACCGGTTTCCTGGCCCCCTACCCTGTATCGAGTTGCCTGGCTGGCAAGCCGGCTTCCGCTTCCCCGGGAAATTTCCTGTTTCTGCTGGCTCTCTTTTTCGGGGGTCTTGCCCAATTTGCGCCATTGACAGCCGCTTCATTCGTCGAGCGACCCAATGTGGTCATTGTCCTTACAGATGACCAGGGTTACGGGGACGTAGGCTGCCACGGCAACCCGGTCATCAAGACCCCAAACATCGATACGCTCTGTGGTGAATCCACATCCTTTACGGACTACCACGTCGCTCCCACCTGCTCCCCAACCCGCAGCGCCCTGCTGACCGGGCATTGGACAAACCGCACCGGCGTCTGGCATACCGTCAATGGAAGATCCATGTTGCGTGCCAACGAGGTCACACTCGGCCAATTTTTTAAAGAGGCCGGGTACCAGACCGGAATGTTCGGCAAATGGCACCTCGGTGACAACTATCCCTACCGCCCGGAGGACCGGGGATTCACGGAGGTTTATCGACATGGTGGAGGGGGTGTGGGCCAAACCCCGGATGTCTGGGACAACGCCTATTTCGACGGCGCCTATTTTCATAACGGAAAAATTGAAAAAGCAAAGGGTTTTTGCACAGACGTCTTCTTTGACCAGGCCGGCAAATTCATGAACAGATGTGCAGCCGAAAAAAAACCCTTTTTGGCCTACATAGCTACCAACGCTCCCCACGGACCGCTTCACTGTCCACAAAAATACCTGGAACTCTACCCGGATCAGGCCCCCAACATCGCGTCCTTTTTTGGCATGATCAGCAACATCGATGATAACGTTGGGAAAACACGTACCCTCCTTCGAAAGCTCGGAATTGAACGCAATACGATTTTCATTTTCACAACGGACAATGGAACCGCTACCGGCGACCGTGTTTTCAACGCCGGAATGCGGGGCAAGAAGGGAAGTGAGTACGACGGGGGACACCGGGTTCCCTTCGTGATTCACTGGCCCAAGGGCAATCTCGAAAAGAAACGCTCGATCACCACACTGACGCATGCTGTTGACGTGGTCCCTTCGCTTTTGGACCTCTGCGGAATCCCCATGCCGGACAAGGTACGGTTTGATGGACTTTCTTTTAGAGCCCTGCTCGACAATTCCGGGGAAACCCAATGGCCGGATCGATTCCTGGTGACCGATTCACAACGGGTTCGTGACCCGATCAAGTGGCGAAAATCGTCCGTAATGTCCCAGCGTTGGCGGCTGGTCAATGGAACCCAGCTTTATGACATCAAGGCCGATCCCGGGCAGAAGAAAAATGTAGCGGACCAGAACCCCGGGCAGGTCGAAAAGATGCGGAACTTTTATGAACAATGGTGGGCGGAACTGGAACCGACGTTCCAGCAAACCACGGAAATCTATATAGGGCACCCCGCAGCCCCGAGGGTCACGCTGACCGGACACGACTGGATCCAGACCGGCTTGCCACCCTGGAACCAGGGACACATCCGTCGGGCAGCCGGATACCTCCCGGCAAAACAGCGTTCCCGTGAAAAGGATGCCAATCGCCCGATCAAAAAGAAAAAACACGAAGGACACTGGGCCATTCGGGTGCTAAAGAGCGCAAACTACAGGATAACGGCACTTCGGTGGCCCGAAGAATCAGGAACACCCATCACCAGCGGGCTGCCCGCGGGCAGCAACGTCCCCGGTTCTTCCAGGGCGTTTCGCACCGCGGACGGGGTTGCCGTACAGACAGACCGGGCAACCCTGAGAATTAACGGCAAGGATCTTCAGGAACTTCCTGTTTCGGCCACCGATGTTTCAGTAACTTTCGAGGTCCGGCTGGAAAAAGGTTCCCACAAACTGGCCCCCTTCTTTCAAACGCCAAAGGGCGAACTGGGTGCCTACTACAGCATCGTAAAAACGGTTGACGATTAACCCCGCCCCAGGAGTTTTTTCACCGCATCACCAACCGAGTCCTGCCGCATCAGCGATTCGCCGACCAGCATGGCCTCGATACCTGCTGCCGAGATTCTCTGGACGTCCTCCCACGAAAAGATACCGCTTTCGGCGACCACCGTTCGGTCTGACGGAATCTGTTTCCGCAGACCGATAACATGATCCAAATCGGTGTGAAAGGTTTTCAGGTCGCGGTTATTGACCCCGATCAAGCTGGCCCCGGTTGCCAGGGATCTCTCAAGGTTTGAGATTTCATGAAATTCAACCAGGGGGGTCATCTCCAATTCCACGACCAGGTCATGGAGTTCCTGCAACTGGCTATCCCCAAGGCATTCTGCAATCAGCAAGACTGCCGAAGCGCCGTGCTTCCTGGCTTCAAATACCTGGTAGGGATCGATCACGAACTCCTTACGCAGCAAAGGGACATCCAACTGCGAGGAGATCCTGCCCAGGAAATCCAGGTGGCCCTGGAAATATTTTTCATCCGTCAGAACGCTGATGCAGGAGGCACCGTTTTCAGCGTATTCCCTGGCAATTTGCAGCGGCTCAAAATCGGCTCGAATCAGCCCCTTGGACGGACTGGCTTTTTTAACCTCGGCGATCAGGGACACCCGGGAGTCCTCCCTCAGGGGAGCCAGAAAATCAGCCGCTGGCGGCATATCCCTGACATCGGATTCCAGTTCTCCGAGGGAAATCCTCTGCCTGGCAGCCTCCAACTCCAGTTTCTTGTGCTCGACAATTTCATCGAGAATGGTCGGCAAGATCGGTCCCTTATGCGAATGAGCGGCCTTACATTAAACTTCCAGTAATGCAATCTACGACTTCCAGAATAACGAAATGAAAATCGCATTAACAGGTGGAACCGGTTTTATCGGTCGATACATCATCGACCACCTCGTCCAGTCCGGACATTCACTCAGGTGCTGGTACCGGAATGCCTTGACACGACCAACGACCTGCGAATCCGTTGAATGGATTGAAGGCGATCTGCAATCCGGTGAGTCGTCTGCAGCACTCGTCGCTGGATGCGATGCAATCATTCACAACGCGTTCTGGAAACCCGGGGTGCGATTCCAGGGCGAAGAGGGCGATATCGTTCAATTCGTACAGACCAATGTGATCGGTAGCCTGAAACTGATTGAAGCCGCCATTGCAGCCGGGCTTGGAAAGTTCGTTTTTGTTTCCAGCTGTTCGGTACATGAAAAGATCCTTTCTGACCGTGAACTGGATGAAGCCCATCCGTTGTGGCCAACTTCCCACTACGGTGCCCACAAGGCAGCCATCGAGAACTTCATCCACAGTTACGGTCGGGGTCACGGTTTTGACATCTGTGCCATCCGTCCCACCGGTGTGTACGGTCTGCACCATACCGCCCCACATTCAAAATGGTACGACTTGATTCAACGGGTGGTAAACGGAGAGGATGTTGAATGTCGCAAGGGGGGCAAGGAAGTCCATGCCGCCGATGTGGCGAGGTCGATCCAGCTTCTCCTGGGCCAGGCAGGGACCGCAGGAGAAATCTATGCCTGTTATGACCGCTACGTTTCCCAATACGAGGTTGCCAGCCTTGCCAGGGAAATCTGTGGGAGCAACGCCAGGATCGATGGAGAGCCAACCCTTCCACGTCATGAAATCAACGCTTCCAAAATCCGAGGCCTGGGAATGCACTTTGGCGGAGACGACCGCCTGAGGCAGACAATCGAACAGATCATCAAATCCATTTCGTGCGTGAACTGACAGGAATCCATCATGCTATTGGCCCGGTCCGAATTCCGTAACCTGCAAAAACAGTCTCGACTGCGGATCGCACTGGTCGGAATGTCAAACTCCGGCAAGAGTACGCTCGGTCGACAGCTTGGAAAGGAACTTGGATTCGAGTTTTTCGAAGTCGACTCCGCCATCAACCAATCTCTCGGAATCCACTCCCTTGAGGAATCCGCCAACTGGCTGGGACACCCTTTCGAGGAAAAGTACCTGAAAAACCGGGAGACCTATCTTCAACTTGAGGAGCAGCATACCCGTATTGAATTCAGCGGCACCCGGAATTTTGTCCTCGATACGACAGGCAGCATCATCTATGGATCGCAAAGTCTGCTGGACTGGCTGGCTCAACATTACCTGATCGTCGGCCTGGGGGTTTCGGAGACCCTCTGCAACCTGTTGGCGGAAACCTATTTCCAAATGCCAAAGCCGGTCATTTGGGGCTCCGAATTCGATCCCGGCCCCCATGAAGAACCGCTTCAGGCGTTGAAACGCTGTTTTCCATCATTACTGCAAAACCGTACCCGACTTTACCAGCGACTCTCGGATGTGGAAATTGCAGCCGAACTGGTTCGCGAAGGGAATTTGGATGCGACGCGGATCCTGAACGAAATCGAATCAAAGCTTCCATAAAAAACGCCCGGCATGATTCCGGGCGTTTCCTGATAATAGTCAGCGGATCCATCCGTGAGAGACCAAATCCACAGTTTATGATTTATAAAAAGAGCGGGGGTCCCGAACGGCGGATAGAAGAGAGATAAGAACTCAAGGCCCAATCTTTCCCGCTCAAAAGAAATATTTCGCAAAATCTGTGCCAAACGATTCTGCAAGCTTTAACAGGGGTTTCCCCTGAAACCGATTCTCAAAATGGCACTTGCGTCTCATTTTGAGGCATTCAAGGGCATCAAAAACCGTTTCCCCAACCTTTTTTTTCCATCAAGATCAGTGATGAAGATCCTGCCCGATTCGCTCGTTTCGGACCTCTGTTCGATAAAGGAGGCGATTCAACTGATGAAAGAGGCCTTCCGCGCCCTGAGCAAACGACAGGCTCTTGTCCCGGAACGTATCCACCTCCCGGTTACCGACGAGAGCCTCTCCCTCGTCATGCCGGTCTGCGATTTGGAAACGCCCCGATTCGGCCTCAAGGTGGTCAACCTTGCAGACCGGAATCCCGATCGCGGCCTCCCCCGGATTCATGGGACGATCCTGCTCTTTGACCGGAAAACAGGAGAGCCCAAATCGCTCATGAACGCTGAAAAAATCACGGCACTCCGGACGGGTGCAGCGGTCGGAATGGCCACCGACCTGCTGGCACCGGGCAACTCGAGCCGGTTGACCCTTTTCGGGACCGGGAAGCAGGCACGCTCCTGCGCAGAAGCGATTCTCGCCATACGCCCCATCCGCCAGGTAGACGTATTCAGTCGTAACCACGACCGGGGGCGTGAGTTCTGCCAGCAGCTTGAACGGGAACACGCAGTCGATTTTCGTTGGACCACCGACCGCAATCGAATCCGGGAATCCGAGATTCTCTGTCTCGCAACATCGTCACGGTCTCCCCTGTTCGAAGCCAGGTGCCTGCCGCCCCGGTTTCACATGAACGCCATCGGGTCCTACCGGTCCGACCAGCAGGAATTTGATCCCGCAATCCTGTCCTCGACCCGGATTTATGTCGACCAGGTGAGTACCTGCAAAAAGGAAGCCGGTGAGATCTTCCTGGGACTGAAGAACGGTGACATCCACGAGAGTGACCTCCACGCAATTGGAGATACCCTGGCAAATCCGCCCCCGGAGGAGCCCGCCGCGTGCACACTTTTCAAATCAGTGGGGAACGCCATCCAGGACCTGTACGTCGCGAACCACGTTTACCAAAGATCCCTCGAAAAGGGGCTGGGACAGAAAGTCAGGTTTTAACCGATTGCCACCGAGTGGTCATGCAGTAGTCGCAATGAGCGGAAGCACTCCAACAGGGAAACACCGGTCGAGTCGCGATTATATCCGGGACTCCGGACCTTAGCGTTCCACCGGTTGACCATCGTTGCCCTGGATCAGGAGATGAAGTTTTTCCCAGCCAGTTTCACTCGGAATGAACTGAACGCTCCCATCAAAAAAGACCGCGTTGAACCCCTTTTCAAAGGGGCCATCCTTGAGCGGAATTTCCTGCTCCGGATCGTACTCGATATCCTCAGGCTTGGTCCAAGGCACCTGGGTGGCACCGCTGAAAAACATAATGGTATTGGATGAACCGTCCGTTAAGTCACTGAACCGGAAGCCATCCGGGGCGGAAAAGGGTGACTTGGGGCCCACGAAAGCAAGGTAGCGGGTATTCACCGAACCGTCGGGCTCGGTCGGGTGCCGAAAGACCTCCGGCATGCGGTTCATCACCTTTTGGTTGTTTGGACTGTCCCACGGTTCATCCAGGCGGTACTGCTCGTAAAGCTCCATTTCCCCGAGGTAGGGGAGGACCGCAATCCTCCAGCTGTGGCGATGCCCCTTGGGACCGATCAGCACGGCGGGCGGGAACCCTTTGTGGGTGTCATGGTAATTGTGCATGGACAATCCCAACTGCTTCATGTTGTTCATGCTCTGGGTTCGCTGCGCGGCTTTTCGGGCTGCCTGAATCGAATCCGGCAGGACATTCCGGACAAAAGACTTGGCATCTGCCCGGGCCGTAATCCTCAATTCCCGCCCAAGGCGCTTGAATTCCAGCGACTCAATCAGGTCATCCAGGAAAGCCATCCCTTCCCTGGTGATTTTTTGCATCTCGGGATCCGAAACGCCCTCAATCAACTCCGCCTGGTCCGGCCCCAGCATCGTTTCGCCGATCTGCACCAGTGCCTCGAGCGACGTTTTGATTTGCCCGGCGGCGGAGGGGGTCTTTGCAAACAGGCTGATCCTCAGGTTGAGCTGGCCATCCAGCTTCAATCCACCACAGGCACGGACGATTTTTTCGTTGATCGGTCCAACGAGGTCCAGAATCGGATCGGACGAGGAACGCCCACTATTGAAGCGTTGGTATTCCTCCCTCCATTGCTCAAACAGCCGGTCACCGATCGCAAACTTGAGCTGGAAGTCTTCCAACCCAAGCCAGTCCTTTGACCGGAGAAGCTCCTGTTCTGGTTTCCTGCCCCGGACCATTTCTTCAATCACTTCGATCCGATTCACGACAACCGATTGATCGGTCGGTTGAAATACCCCGATTTTCTCTGTTCCCCTGTTGATTTCATAATAGGTCTGATCGCGGAAACTCCTGGTCTCCGGCAGTTGTTTTCCCCGCACCCATCCATTGGCCCGCATGAAAGCCAGGGGGTCAATATCCCTGCTGGACTGCAGAACCAATTTAAGAAAAGCATCGTCTGGCCCCGAAACAGACCCGGCAAAATGCCTGGTCTCTCCAATGGAAAAGCCGAATTGCCGTTTGAAATTCCCCCCCAGGTCCATCAATTCCACCAGGGAACGATAGTCTTTGGACTTCAGCAGATCCTCCTTGCTTACTTCAAAAACCACACCGCCGGTATCACCAAGATATTTATCAGTGGGCGAATCCTGAGCGGTTGTTTGCGATACACCCTGAAGGGGCGCTATCGCATTCGATGTCCAGGACGCAGCCAAAACCAGAACAAACATTTGTATCCTGTTGAATTCCATTCAAATTTCCCCGTGGTCAGAATCCGGACCTGCTGAATCGCCAGACAGAAAGATTGGCGTTTTCAGGCTTTATCGAAAAAATTTCCGAAAGCGACAATTTGCGGGAGTAGTTTCCCCGGCTTCCAGCGGGTCAACCGGACCCGTGTTTCCAACTTCTGCCCCGTCCGTCAAACATCAGACTGCAGAGGCATTTTGATTTGCCGGAAATGCACATCCCGAAGATCGCAGTCACTTTAATGGCGGGGAAACAAGTCTGATATCCCGGAGGCACTCCCAGGCTATTTCGGGTATTTTTCCAGCAGGTCGGCCAATGTCTTGAAATCATTGTCTGCTATCTTGGCAAACAGGCTTTCCGCCTCATCCTGCTTCCCCAGTCTTGCAAGGACTGCCGACAGCGCCAGTTGGACCTGCCCTTTATCAAAGACTTCAGGTAACGCCTGCTCCAGTTCCACCCGGGCTTTTTCCCACTCTCCGAGTCGTGCCAACACCTGGCCCCGGGTGCCATGAAACTCCGGACGAACATTCCTCGCCTGCTCAATCGCCTCCGTCGAAAGTTTCAGCGCGTGCTCCATGTCGCCTTCGGGTAACTGCATTTCCACCCAGGCCAGGTTGTTCCGAACACTGGGAGGAAAATCAATCCGGGAAGAACAAACCTCGTAATAGGCCTTTGCCTCCAGATACCGGTTTTCATTGACAAGGTAATTTGCGAGTGCGAAAAATGCCTGCCGGGTATTGGGATTAATCCGCATCGATGGATCCAGTTCGCAAATCCGTTTCAGCATTTCCATCCGCCGGACCACGTTTCGGTTCGAACGCAACTGAACCAGGTAACTTTGAATCAGTTCATTCCGGATGGCCACGTTGTCATTACTGTTGAGAGCGGTCAACAGGATTTCCTCGGATTCATTGACTCTGCCAATGAAATAAAGGGCCTTGGTCCAGAGAATCAAAGACCGGATGTCCTGTTTGTTTTCATCGTAGCTTTCCTGGAATCCCTCTGCCGCACGGCCCAATTCATCGTTGGCCTGCGACTGATTGTCAGTCCTCAGTAACGAAAGTCCGATTTTGTACAAAATCTCGGATGAAGGTTCACTGATTTTCCGATAGCTCTCAATCGCCGATTTAAACTGTCCCACCGCGTAACAACCGTCACCAAGAAGTCGAAAGGCATCTTCGGGAACACGGCTATCGAGCGTAGCAATCTTGAGATGCCGGTTCATCAGTTCAAAGTCCTCACGCCGCATCCCCTTCTTTTTGGATATCTGCATGGCAACGACGTAATGGGACAGGTAAAAACCACTTCCGTTTTCGGGAGCCAAATCACGCTGCAACTCCATGGCAAATGCTTTCTCGTCCCTCCGCAGTGCCGTAAAAAACAGAGCGTGCTTCAGGTCGTCCGCTTCCGGATTCGCAGCCTTGAGATCAAGGTAGTACTTTTCAATGTTTTCCTCGTCATTTTCT
>JAYZFP010000080.1:0-37687 GCA_036336715.1 Planctomycetota bacterium | reverse complement strand
CCCGTGAGTGATCTGGATTTTCTCGCCTACCCCGACACCTGTCTCCCTCGCTACGCGACTGCCCAAAACGCATTCAAAATAGGCATTCTGTTCGTTGAATTCTTCAAATGCCCTCCCCTCGGCAAATTCGAAACGGACCTTTAGCAGGTCCTCGTAGGCTTTTGGTTCAGAATTACCAGAAGCCTCCACCTCATCAGGATCAATCGGCTGACCATCTGCGGGAATCAAAAAGTCGAGCCCATCCGATTCCTCATCCCCGAACTCCAGCAAACGATCATCGAAAAAATCAGGTGAGGTAGCGACCACACGATATTCGTCGAAGTAATCCCCAAGCAGGATCGGAATGGCCCAGTCAACGTAACCGAGATCCACAAACAGGCCCGCCTCAAACATACCCGTTTCTTCCAGCATTACCTGGTCATAGGCATCAAGGGTCAAATCACCAGCCAACAGGGAAGGTCCTCCGAGGCCCATCAGTTCATTCTGAAAATTGACCGATTCCAACAGGGCTGAGCGGCTGCGGTGGGCCCGGAAATGAATGGAGCTGCGGAACTCCTTTTCCCGGAACTCCTGGTCCTTACAAGCCAAAAGGTACTCGTAGGGAATGGTCTCAACCGGTTGGCTGAGGTAGTAAACACTGTTGAGAGCCAATTGAAGGTTGCCCCCTTTGGCCCCCACGATAATGTCATAACCGACTTCGCCGTTGTTTGAGAATGAGCGTTTGACCACACCATGAATGGTCAGAACACAAACCACGAGCATCACCCCCAGGGTCATGGAGAGAATGGTCAGAAACGACGCCAAACCCCGGAAACGAATGCTCTTCCATGCGATTCGAAACACGTTCATGACCGGGCCACCTGCATGACAAGGTTGATGCTCTCCAACGGGTCGACACGTTCAAACTGGTCGGCAACTTCCATCGAGTGGGTCACCATCACCATCGCTATCCGGTCTTCCTCGCAGGACTGCCGGATCAGGTCCACCACTTGTTGCTGATTGGAGGGATCCACGTTGGCCGTGGGTTCGTCTGCCAGAAGCAGCTTGGGAGAATTCGCCAGAGCCCGGGCAACGGCCACCCGCTGCTGTTCACCTACCGACAGAGTCCCGGGATAGCTGGAAAGCCGGTGAGCCAGGCCCACACGTTCGAGCATCTTTCGGGCCTGGCGACCACTGTGCCGCTCCCCTGAAAATGCCATTCCCAACTCCACGTTCTCAAGTGCCGTGAACGCCGGCAGGAGATTGAAAGTCTGAAAGACGTAACCGATTGTTTTTGCCCGCAAACGATCCCGGCCGCTTTCGGAAAAACCGTAAATATCGACTCCGTTGACAGTGACTTGTCCATCGTCCGGACGGGTGATTCCGGCAACGATATGCAGCAGAGTGGTTTTTCCTCCACCACTGGGACCAATCAGAACCGCCTGTTCCCCCTGGTCAACCGAATAATGCGGGATATCCAGGATCTCGACCGTCTTTCCGTCAGGCTGACGGAATGATTTTCTCAGGTGGTTGATTTGGAGCATCATTCCTCAGAGTGGACGGCGTGAACAAGACAAGTCGTTTATGGTATCTACGTACCCGATCGGCAACAAGTTCTGACCGTTCCAAACCGGAATGCCACCGGGGAAGGCTCCCGGGAGTGCGATCCGACCAAGCCCTCACTTTGCCCCGATCACTCGCACCGGAAATCCCTTGGCTGAAAGAATTTTTTCCAGTTTTTCAAGCTGATCTCCCTGTATTTCGATGGTCTGGTCGTCAATTTTCCCGCCGGCTCCGCATTCGTTTTTCAGTTTTCTCAGCATTTCCTCCAATTGCTGTGCGTCACCCAACTGAAAACCGGTCACCAGCGTCACCACTTTTCCCTTTTTCCGCTTTTCCTTTTTGAGTCGCAGTTTCTGTCTACCGGGTTCCACCGCAGGCCCCTTCGCCTTCGGAAGGGGCGCACAATCGCACTTCTCCTCGGTTTGATTGCAATGGTCGCAGGTGGGAGGAACATCCCACTGCGTGCCCTCAAAGAGTCTCAATGATCCACTTTCTCTTCAAATCCTGACTCAAACGGGTCCACGACCCTCCATTTGCTGATCCATCTTACTTGGTTAGGCTTAATGGGAGGATCCTCAAGGATCACTATGCTCCCTGCCAACGCCCAGCTCAAAGTCAAAAAACCAATGAAAAACCTCGTCTATTACCTGGACGCTCCCGGTGGTAATTTTATCCCGACGGAAGAAGAAATCGGAGACCCCGCCCCCGGAGAAGTCCGGTTGCGCACCAGCAAAACCTCGGTTTGCCAGTCCGATGTCGTGATCTATAACGTGGGTCTTCCCCGAATTCGCAGCTGGCCGGCTATCGTTCTTCATGAGGCGAGCTGCGTTGTGGACGCAGTCGGTCCCGGGGTCACCAAATTCAGTCCCGGAGACCTGGTCGGTTTGGGGTGCGATATCCCCTGTGGCGACAACGATTGCATCTACTGTGGACCCGAGGGAACCGGTGACTGGACCAGTTGCCCCAACACCCAGGCCACGGGACACGAATTCCCCGGGTTTGCGAGACAGTACGCCATTCTCCCCGATTGGTTTGTCGAATACGGTCCGATCGTCAAATTTGCTCCGTCGGTAGACGCCAACCACGCCTGTCAGCTGGAACCTCTCGCCTGTTGCCTGGAAGGAATGACCCGGGTCAATCAATGCATTGAAAACCGGGTGGTCGTTTTACTGGGCGCTGGATCCCAGAGTACCTACGCGCTTCAATGCGCGCAGGCCATGGGTGCCAGAAAGATCATTCTCGTCAACCGAGGCATCGATCGACTGGAAAGGGTGCTAAGGGATTTTGGCGATCAAAACGTTGTGGGTGTCCGCTGGGATGAGGACGTGGTGGAAAATGTTCTCCGCGAATGCAAACCCTTTAATGAACCCCATTTTGTGATGGTCAATGCGCCGGTGGCCGCTGCGTATGAAATTGCTCCCCGTTTGATGGGCTACGGAACGGTGCTGGATGGCCACGCCGGCGTCAAAGGCGCAGATGGGAAGCCGAGACTGACGCACGAAGTGGACCTGAACAACGACATCCATTACCGTCTGCAGTGCTACCAGGCCACCCATGGCTCAAGCATGCACGGGATCGGGCTGGCGCACGAGATGCTCGCCAATCACCAGCTGGACAAAATCGACCTGATGACCAACGAAACCGAAAAATTCCATCACAGCAAGATCATGGCTGCCGTTCAGCGGGCGGCAGACAAGGACAGCCTCAAAGTAATCATCGACTGGGATGATCCGTGATCAGGAAGCATCCGCATGTATCTTGCGGGCCAACCGGATTCCGTTTCAGTCCTCGCGGCGACGAGGGCGTCGCTTTCGCTGAGGCTTGCGGGTCCGGGACATGTTGGCTTCCACAACCGGCATGATGGCCTCTTCCCACGTGGGGAACTTCCGTTCCGGCTTGGCTTCTCCATCTGCGGATTCTTCACGTGCGTTATCACGGCGATTCCTTGACCTTGAATCGGAACGGTCCGCGTCCCCTGAATCTTCGCGTTTTTTCCGGCGTTTTTGATTCTTGGAGACCTTCTCGTCCGTATCGTCCTCAGCACGATCCTCCCTGTCCGCCGGCTCTCGCACCTTTCCGCTGTTTTCTTCCCGGGTAGCCGATCTCTCTTTTCGTCTCCGCCTTCTTCGTTCCGGCTCCTTCTTGACTACCGGCTTTTCGACCTCATCCTCCGTGGTTTCCTCGACGGTATCGGTCGCCTCTTCTTCCTTTTCACGTTCCAATTCCTCACGCAGTTCCTCGATAACCGCCCGACGACGACGACGCTTTTTTCTTCTTCGTCGCGGCCGATCATCTTCATCCTCGAGATCCTGCAAATCAAATTCAACGGTCTCGATACCATCCACCACGGTTTGCACAACTTCCGATCCAGTGTCCCCGCCGGCAGATCCTTCACTGGCAACCTCTTCGGCTTCCGTTTCCGGTTCCAATTTTTCTCCAGCATCGGATCTGTCCGCCGAATCCCCGACCGGTTCGGGCAGGACATTGCCGGCTCCCCCGTCCGTGGCCGCAGCGGCTTCTTCTTCGAGCCCAAGTTCACCGGCAAGCGATCCCCAGTGATCTGAACCGAGCGGCATGGAATCCTGTGGACGGTCGGGTTCCGCTTTGTCTTCCGACGCGGCAGCTCCGAAATCGCTCATAGGTTCTTCAAAAAAATCGGTGATGGATTCTGCAGTTGCTGCTTCGGCGGTTTCACCGCCAATCGAAACATCACTGCTCTTTTCATCAACAGGAATGCCATCGGCTGGGTTATCAATGCCATCCAGCGTGCCTGGCTCTTCCGAGTTCCCGGAATCTGTTTGCTCCGCCCCGGTGTCAGAGGGCGAATCATCGGCCTCGAAACCGAACTGGCGTGCAAGATCATCCCAATTGGATTCGTAATTATCTGGCATCGGTAATCTATCTTCGTTTCCTGTTGATTCCAAAAAAAGGGGTGTTGGCAGAAGGGAGCATTTCGTCCACCGACCAGCATCAACTCACCTCTTTGAAATGAGCCTGTAAAAAATTTCCTGATCCCGAACTGCCATGCCTGAATACACTTCGCCTCAGACCGACCAATTGTTTTTCCAAACGGTTATCCCGGGGTCCGCTAACGGAATTTGCATCCACAGCAAACCCGCGATCAATGAAAGCCCACTAATATAGTGGTTTTTCGGAAACCGGAGAAGGAGAAACCCGTTTCCCCGGAAAAAAAGCACCTTTTTCGGTTCAACGCGGTTTTCGTATCACATCCGACTGGCTGTGAATCAACCCGGCGAGATAATTTTCATCGAGGACAAGGCTTTCCAGTTCGGTCAACTCATGGTCCAACCGCTCAAAGTTGTTCCGAATCCGGTCCATTCTTTTCAGCAATTCAGGATCTTCGCTCTGGAAAGCTCGGGGAATTTCGGACATTTCGCTGGTTCGATGAATGGGAAAACCCTATCGTCCCATCTCAGGTCTTAAAAATCAACCTTTTGCAACGTTTGCGGCCAGAGCGATCCACAATGCAGAATCCTCCCCGCATCCGCAATTACCGGGTTTCAATCGATTTGGCCAACCATGATCATGTCATGGGCTTTTTCGATGGACTCTGAATCGGTCACATACACCACACTGTCACCAGCGGAAAGCGATTCCTCGTCGATGGCCCAACGGTCCACCAACTCCTTGAGATTGGCGTTTTTGTTCCCCCCCCCGCCGGGCATGGGAAGAATGCCCCAGTAGAGACACATCTTTCGCAGGGTTTCCGGCGAGTTGGAAACGGCGACCGTCGGAACCAGGTCCCGGTGCTTTGATTTTAACAGCGCCGTATCCCCATCCTCGGTACCGATCACAACCAAACGCGCTTCGATCTCATCGGCGATCAGAGCGGCGGCCGACACCACGGCATCACTGATTCTCCGCGATCCGGTAAACTCCTCGACCTGCTGGGCCCAAATGGGATCGTTTCGGATGAGGGTTTCCGTCTTCAACATGATGCGATACATCGTTTTAACCGCATCCACCGGAAATTGGCCGATCGCTGTTTCCCCCGACAGCATGCAGGCGTCTGCACCGTCCAGGATAGCGTTCGCCACATCTGAAACCTCTGCCCGGGTGGGTCGCCTGCTGCTGAGCATGCTTTCCAGCATCTGGGTGGCGACAATCACCGGTTTCCCAAGATCTCCACACATGCGGATGATCCGCTTCTGTGCGACAGTTGTGGCCGCAATGTCTATTTCAACCCCCAGGTCCCCACGAGCGACCATTACCGCATCGGTAGCGCGGACGATCGATTCCAGGTTTTCAAGAGCTTCGGGCTTTTCAATCTTCGCCACCAGAGAGGCCTGGGAACCATGGGACTGGACAAGCTCACGCAACTCATGCATCTCATCAGCATTTCGGACAAAGCTCAGGCTGATGTAGTCGACACCGGCCTTTGCGGCCCACACCGCATTCGAGCGATCCACCTCCCCAAGCGCCGGTGCACTGAGCTGAACTCCCGGCAGGTTGATACCCTGTCGACTGCGAATCGTTCCACCAGACGTCACCTCACAGACCGCGGAGTCCTTTTTCTTGTCGATCACCTGAACGCGAACCAGGCCATCGCTCAACAGGATATCCGTTCCCTTTTCCACCTCGTCGATCAGCGGCTCATAGACCGAGACCAGTTGGCCCGGGCCCTGCGCCGCTTCGCCACGCACCCACTCAAAACGATCCCCCACCCGGCACTCGATGGGCTCCTCTCCCAGGTCGCCGAGGCGAATCTTGGGGCCCGCCAGGTCCACCAGGGTGGCCACCGGAATTCCCACGTCTGCGGACGCCGTCCGAATCACCTCAAGTGCTTCCCCCTGGGTTCCCTGGGTTCCATGCGCCATGTTCAATCGAAAAACCCCCACTCCCTCCCGAATCAGGCTGGAAATGGTATCCGGGTCAAGGCAAGCCGGACCGACAGTCGCCACTATTTTTGTCCGGGCAAATTCGTGTAGAGGTTTTCGTGAAAGATTCATGTTTCGGTCGAAAGGCTCCAAAAATCGGTTTGCCTGCTTTCTAACGGATTTCCCTGTCGGGAACGAGTCCAGTGAACATCGGGAAACCGTTTTTCAGCCACCCGGAGGGGGAAGGTGACAAAATCGAGGTTAAAATGAAACGACACATCCCAAGGAAAACAACAAACAGATGAATTCGCACCTTCGAAGCCGACTCGTCCTTGCCTGCCTGTGCAGCTCGTTTTTCCTGACTTCGCTGGTCACAGCCCAGTCGACGCCCGGCAAGCTCAGTCCACAAAATGCCGAGGTGTTTGCCCGGCTCCTGGAGTCCGAATGGAAAAACAGACCGGAGTGGGCAATCATGCTGACCGATATCCTGGAAGGCAAACCGATGGAGGCCAACACCGGCTGGTTCAAACCGAGCCAGAAAAAACTTGGCTGGCAGTGGCTGGCTGCCCAATTTGACAAAAATGGTGATGCCATCATTTCCGAGAAGGAGGCCAGTGATTTTGCAAAAGTCTTTTCGGCCATCGACCGGAATGGGGACGGAGGGATCACCCGGGTGGACTTTGACTGGGACGGAATCAGCCATGTTGGTCCGTCCAAGCCCTCCGAGGCGATGTTTTTCATGCTGGACCGTGATTCCAACGGGCGTATCGACCAGAACGAAGTCATGAAGTGGATGGCCTCCCTGGACGAGGAAAAAAACGGCTACCTTACCCCGGACGAATTCTCACAGGGTTTCGGAATATTCGACGAGGGAATCAAACCACCCAAGGCTCCTGTGCGAAAGGAAGACCCCAACCGGATGATGAACATGCTTTTCAGCGGGGAACTGGGAACATTCAGTGAGGGACCCGGCATCGGTGACGCGGCGCCCGATTTCGAACTGCCGCTTCTCAAAGCCACTGGCAAGATCAAACTCTCGTCCTTCCGCAACAAGAAGATCGTGATCCTGAATTTCGGAAGTTTTACGTGAGGCCCTTTTCGATCCCAGTCTGGGGTCTTCGAGAAAATTGCCGGAAAGTACACCAAAAATGTTGTTTTTTACAATGTTTACATCAAGGAAGCTCACCCATTGGATGGCTGGCGAATGGGAATTAACGACCAGGCGGGAATTGCTTTCAAACAGCCGAAAACCTTTGACGAACGATTTGGAATTGCCGAACAATGCAGCGCCCGACTGGATATGAAATCCCCGGTCCTGATCGACGACATGGATAACTCAACCTGTGAAAACTACGCTGCCTTCCCTGATCGACTTTACATTGTCGATCTGAACGGAAAGGTCGTCTACAAAGGGGGGCGTGGCCCCTTCGGATACAAACCGAGAGAAATGGAGCAAACATTGCTTTTGGTAATGATGGAGTCACAGATTCGTGCCAGGCAGGATGCCGAAAAAAAGGCACAGGAAAAAAAGGCACAGGAAAAACCGGTCAAGAAGATCCCCGGAAAAGACTCGGGTGTTCCCCAAAAAACGATGAAACGACCCGGTGGCAAGCCCCGTCCAGAGCCTCCCGGACCAGAGCCTCAAAAACTCCCTTCCAACCAGCCACCAGGGTCCAAACTCCCAAGTTAGGCAAGCCCAAACTTCCGGAATGCGGCCTGTTCTTCTCAGCGAGCAACTCACCACCAGGCTGCCGGAGACACACCGGGAGAGAGTCCCCGGGATGGCCCCAACAGGAAGCCAGCGATCCGGGGTCAACCGGAATCCAACGCAGGTCATCCCAGCGACTCGATGGTTCCCGTGGCCCGTGACACCAAACCCCGGGCAATTTCATAATTGGTTGCCTCCGCAATGACCCTGACGACAGGCTCTGTATTGCTGGCCCGCACCAGCAGCCAACTCTCCGGGAAATCAAGCCGCAAACCGTCCAGTCGGTCCGCCCGGGCATTTGGAAACTCAGCCTCCAGTGCATCAAAGACCTCGAGGATCTTTTCCTGATCGATCTGGACTTTTGATTTGACAATCGAGTAGGACCTGATTTCCTGCGCCAGTTCAGAGGGCGTCTTATCGCGGGCAGCCATTGCATCCAGTGTTTGGGCCATGGCCACAAAGCTGTCCCGGACCATGCCGACCCTGGGGTCAATGGGTCCACCATTCCCCTCTCCCCCGTATAGGGCGCCATGCTCAATCATGGCGTTGGTTACATTGGCTTCGCCTACCGCGCTCACGATACACTGGCAGCCAAATTCCTCGGCAAGATCGATCGACATGCGACTCGTCGCACAATTGATGACCACCTTGGAGTTCACCGCACCAGCGGAGGAGGCACTCGCCAGGGCATGTCTCAAAGTGATCGCCAACGTGTATTCCTCACCAATGTACTCCCCCTGTTCATCGATGATGGCCAGTCGATCCGCATCCGGATCCTGGCAAAAAACGACATCCGCCTCAAAGGAGCGAGCGTCCTCTGCAACCTTGGCGAGATTGGCGGCCGTAGGCTCGGGAACATGAGCGAACTGCCCGTTCGGCTGATCGCCGAGGATCCTCGCGTCACAGTTCAAAGCCTCAAACAGGGGGCGTGCAAGAACACTCCCGGCGCCATGGTTGCTGTCCAGAACCACTTTGAAATTACGTGAACGAATCCGATCCACATCCACCGTCTCCAGCACCTTTCGCAAGTGTGCCGAGGTGGTGTCCCCGAGGGAATCAGTTTGGCCGACCTGATCGAAATCCACCCATTGGAAATCGTTCTTTTCAAAGGCTTCGATCACCGCCTTTCCCTCTTCAGACGATATCACCCGACCATCTGGCCCAAAAAGTTTGAGGCCATTGTACTCCGGTGGATTGTGACTGGCCGAAATCTGGATGCCGCCCGTACATCCTTGTTCCCGGACCAGCACACCGACCGTAGGGGTCGCGCAGACGCCCGCATTGAGCACATCGAAACCGGCCGCCATCAATCCACTGCTCAGGGCCTGGGCAAACATTTCACCCGTTTCACGACCATCCCGCGCGACAAGGACCCGCCCCGCTGGAAGACAACTGCCAAAAGCGAGGGCGTAGCGAATGGCAATCAACGGGTCGATCGATTGGCCCACTATCCCCCTGAGGCCAGAAACACTTATGATTGTTTTTGTGACCATCGGTTCGTCTTTCATTTCAAGGGTGGTCTTTTCCGGCAAAGCCAGGTTTCACTGGTCCGGTCAGGTGATTCTTCCGACGAGCGGCGAATTGGGAAAAAATGCCTGCAAGCTGCCCCATCGGCCCCGGGTCAGGCAACGGACTTTGTCTCCGATTTGAACATCGAGCGAGTAGCAAACGAAATATCCATGATGAATCCCAACTCCGAATCGTCAATCCACCAACAGGTCGAAGCGGCACTGGCAGAAGGCAAATTGAGCAAATCTGCTGCGGAAAACATCATGAAGTGGCTCTCAGAACCCCGTTATTCCGAATATGCCCCGCAGGTGGTGGATCATGTTTCCCGGGGACAGTGGCAAAAGCTGGATGATGTTTTCTGGACGATCATCCCGTTTGGCACCGGGGGAAGACGTGGACGCATGTACCCAATTGGCAGTAATGCCATCAACGACCGCACGGTGGGCGAGAGCGCACAGGGATTGGCCACCTACGTGCTTGCCGAACATAGCCAGTCCGGGCCAGGAACGGAATTAAGCTGCGGCATCGCCTACGACACCAGGCACAACTCCAGACATTTTGCAGAACTTTGTGCTTCGATCATGGTGGCAAATGGCTTCCGCGTCTATTTTCTTGACGACTATCGCAGCACGCCGGAACTCTCCTTCCTGGTCCGGCACAAAAAATGTTCCTGCGGAATCATGGTCACAGCCAGTCACAATCCGCCCAGCGACAATGCGGTCAAGGTCTACTGGTCTTCCGGTGGACAATTGGTTCCTCCCCATGACCACGAGTGCATCGCCGAAGTCGGTCGCGTTGACGAAATCAGGAAAACAGGTTTCGCTGAAGCCGTGGCCAGCGGGGACGTGGTTTTTTGCAGGGATGAAATCGACAGGGCTTTCCTGGACTGCCACCTGCAAATGGCTGGAACCGGACCGCGGGAACTGAAGGCCATCTATTCACCGCTGCATGGAGTGGGAGAATTCAATGTTCTCAGCCTTCTGAATGCGACCGGCTTCGAGGACGTTGAAGTTTTCGAGTTACATCGCCAACCCGATGGCGACTTCCCCAATGTGCCTCAAAATGTTTCCAATCCCGAGAATCGTGCCGTATTCGATCGCATCATCGAGCGGGGAACCGAGATTTCTGCAGACCTGATAATGGCCACCGATCCTGATTGTGATCGCCTGGGCGCCGCAGCGCCACTGACCGCTACAGACACCAGTACTTGGGAGACTTTCAGCGGCAACCAGATTGGCGTCCTGCTGGCAGACTATGTCCTTTCGCAGCGACAGGAGGGCAAAACGCTCTCGCCAAACGACTACGTCATCACAACCTTGGTGACGACCAGAATGATCAGGGAGGTTTGTCGCTACTATGGCGTCCGTTGTGAAGACAACAACCTGGTCGGATTCAAATGGATTGGTGCCCTGATGGACGAGCTGGGGCCAGACAGGTTCCTGTTCGGCACGGAAGAATCACATGGTTACCTGGTCGGTCAATATGCACGTGACAAGGATGGTGCCGTCGCCTGCCTACTGATGGCGGAACTGGCAGCCCTGGTGAAGTCACGGAACCAGTCGCTCCACGAGCACCTCGATTCCCTCTACGAAAGGCATGGCCTGCATCGGGAAGGCCTGATGACCATTCAGATGGAAGGCTCCGATGGAATGAAAAGAATGAAGGCATTGATGAACGAATTCCGCAGCAATCCTCCTGAGGAGATCGGCGGTATCCGGGTAGCCGGCATTCGGGACTACCTGCAGGGGACCCAAAAAAAATTCGGCGAAGGGACCAAGCCACTGAATGGCCCTACCGGTGACCTGATCTTCCTGGACCTGAAAGAAGACGGTAACTACGTCGCGGTGCGTCCATCGGGCACCGAACCCAAGGTCAAATTTTACATGTTTACCCGTTTCAACCCGGCCGGTCTCGGAAAACTCGGCGGAATCAAACGACTGGCCGAAGATCGCCTGAAGACCTTTGAACGCGATCTCCGCGACTTCGAAAAAAACCTTTGAGCCGATCCCGGTCAAGGCGGCTGTTGCCCCCCTGCGGTCTGCCCGCAGCAAACCGGCTGGGCTGCGATCCAGCTGACGAAATTCGCAGGACAACCCTCGGGTCCCACGGAACGCCGCAGTTTCCATGAATCTGTCGAACCGGGTCCCCGCGGCACCCACGTCCAAAAAAACGGAGCCGAACGAAAAAACGGCGGGCAAAGGATTGCCCGCCACTCTGATTCCGCATGTTTGAAAGCCTCCAGTAGATACGGAGCTGGAGCAGCGGACCTCCAATGCCCTGCCGTTTGTCAAAGCCCTGAAGTCCCCGTGACAATCTCCATTTCCAGAACACCGACTCAGGTTCTTTCAGTTTTCACCTCAACCTCGACCTTCCGGGGAAGGGACTTTTCTGCCTTGGGAACCCTGACTTCCAGCAGGCCATTGCTGAAGGATGCCTCGATCTTTTCAAAATCCACAGAGGTGGCAAACTCAACCGTTCGCTTGAATTTCCCTGAGGACCTTTCGCGGCAATGGGTGCGGGCGTCCTCCCCGGTTCGTTCGATCACCTTTTCACCAGAAACGCTCAGGGTGCCTTCTTCAAATTCAACCTGGACCGCTTCCGCAGCGACGCCAGGTAATTCAATGGTCAGGTGAAACGACTCCTTGAGCTCTGTAATATCCCACCTCGGCCGGAGTATCAGCTCGCTTTCAGAAGCTGACGAACCGAGAAGCTGTTGCAGCACGGATCCAGCATCCTCGAAGAGACCGGAAACACGATTGGCTGATTGATGATTGGCTGGGAACATATTCATCTCCACGAAAATCCGGAAAGATTTTCGATTTGGTTTTCTGGTTTTGGTTTGCTGAAAATTTGTCAGCTGTGGCCCCAGCTGGGTCACAATACTGCAACAGCTGTGCCAATCGCAGGAAAGACTGTTTTTGCTGGTTTTTTTGGCAAGAAAAGGTTAGCCTGAACGACGTGACCGCGAAGCAATTCAGGAACCAGCCTGCTCGGAAAAATCACATGCGGTCAACAGGAAAAATCCAATCCCGCTGATTCCAATTCTGGAAAAGCCAAGACCAGTTTCTGGAAAAGCGGAAAAGCAAAGAACAATCATGCCACTCCCTGAGTTGGGGAGACAGGTGCCATGGAACTTACCGGGTCGGATCACTTGCCTGAAATACAGAAAACACCTTCGGGCGTCCCATCTGGAACGACGAGGCAGCGCACCACAGACACGGTTCAAGATGCAGCGGATCAGCGAATTCCGCAAACCGGTAATGACCAACTGGAAATCATCCAAGAATTTGCTATCAGCCTGCTGCGCCAGAGCTCCCTTGAGGACCTGGTTTGGGATATTGCGGACAACGCAGGAAAACTGCTGGGGTTTGAAGACTGTATCGTCTATCTCCGAGAGGGCGATGAACTGGTGCAGGCTTCCGCTTACGGTTTGAAAAATCCCCAGGACAGGCAAATCCTCAATCCGATCCGGATCCCGATGGGGAGCGGAATCGTTGGCTCGGTCGCTGAGTCACAACGGCGGGAAATGATCCCCGATACCCGGCAGGATCCAAGGTACATCTTCGACGAATTTTCCGGTCGGTCAGAAATCACGGTCCCCATCCTGTTTGAGGGTAAGACACTCGGCATCCTGGATTCCGAATCAGCCAGAAAAAATGCTTTTTCCAATTTCCAGTTTGACCTGTTCCAAACGGTCGCGAACGTTGCTTCCCCACGCATCGCATCTGCCCTGAACGAAAAGGAACTGAAGAAAGCCAAACAGGAATTAATGCTGCACAAGCATCAACTTGAGGAGCGTGTTGAAGAGAGAACCCGGAAAATAACAGAAAACTACAATGCCATTCGACTCCGTGACGCCCGCCTGCAAACGATCCAGCAGGAACTGATCGTCGAACGGGACCGCCTGCAAAACATTCTCGAATCGATTACCGACGGGGTCATTGCTACTGATGAGTCTGGTTTGATCCAGATGATTTCAGCTTCAGCTGAACGCATTCTTGGAACGAGTCAAAACGTTCTGGGCATACGAATCAACCAGGTTCTCCAGATCGCCGGCAGTGACGATTACCTCTACGACGAGCAGGGAAAACTGCGTGAGGTGACGCTCAAAGGCACTATCCGCTCCCTGTCTGAGAAGGGAAGTCAGGTCAAATGCGGAGTCAGAAAAGTCAACAACGTTGCGGACTCGGACCTGGCTTACGTGATCTGCATCCAGGACACGACCATGCAGGCTTACCTGGAATCTGAGGCAGAGAAAGCCCAACGGCTGGATTCACTTGGAATCCTTGCCGGTGGGATCGCCCATGATTTCAACAACCAGCTTGCGGCTGTCAGCGGCATGGTGAGCGCAGCAAGATTGACCGACGGTGCTCCCCAGCGGGAGCTCCTCGATCTCGCGGAGCAGGCCTGCATGCGTTCAAAAAAGCTGACGGATCACTTGCTGACACTCTCCAAGGGAGGGCTGCCCGTTATTCGCCCCTGTGATGTGGTAGCCATCGTCAAGGATGCGCAAGCGGTGGCGGCGGTCGGCTCCAGCACCGAATTCAAGGTTCTGGTGGAAGACAATCTTCCGATGGTCGAAGCCGATTCCGGCCAGATCCTCCAGGTGTTTGAGAACATGATCATCAATGCCCAACAGTCGATGGAGAGCCATGGTCAAATCACCATCATCATGGAATCGGAAAAGCTGGATTCGAAACCGATGGTCAAAATATCTTTCAGGGACAATGGAAAGGGAATTGATGCATCGGTAATCGAAAAAATCTTTGATCCCTACTTCTCCACACGTGAAGCGGGGCATGGATTGGGGCTGACAACCTCCTATGCCATCGTGCAGCGGCACAAGGGACAAATCGAAGTTGAATCCAAACCTGGACAGGGAGCGACTTTTTCCATTTTCCTGCCGGCTTGCCGTCAGGCCGAAGAAATCCCTCCCTTGAACAGTCCTGCCGCAGAAGATCAATCGCTTCGCATCCTGGTTCTCGATGATGATGAGATGGTCAGGAAAAGTGTGATCCACCTGCTTGGATCGATGGGGCATCGCGCATCGGGGACCCGGGAAGGGACCGAGACCGTTCAGCGATTCAAATCCAGCCGTGTCCCCCCGGAAAAGGCCTACGATCTGGCAATCCTGGACCTGACCATTTTTGGCGGACAGGGCGGCGTGGAAACGATGCAGCAAATCAAGGCGATTGACCCGTCATTTCCTGTCGTCGTGATGAGCGGTTATTTTGGTGATCCGGTGGTTTCAAGCTACGAGGAATTCGGTTTCGACGGTTACCTGCAAAAACCCTTTAACCAGCAGCTAATCAGGGGTGTGATCGAAAGGGCCCTGCCCCGCAAGACATAATCCTGCCGTCCATCGGCCCGCCCCTCAGTGCGGTGCAGCCGATTGGGAGCTTTGCAACTGCGACGCCAACTGCCCCGTCTTGGCAACCTGCCCCATCGTTACTACGTTGAATTTACCAAATGATCCTTCCGAAGAATGCCAGATGCCCAATCAATCCTTTGACCAACGCAATATCGACCTGATCCGTGACCTCGACGAATCCGGGCAGACCAAGCCTTTTTACGACATCACCTCTCCCATGCGTCCTGTGGTTGAAATCAAGGGAAAAGGAGAGGTCCTGGTGCTGTGCGCAAACAACTATCTCGGCTTGGCCGACCATCCTGAGGTCATTGAAGCCGGTATCCAGGGCCTGAAAGATTATGGAGCCGGAACTGCCTCGGTCCGCTTCATCTGCGGTACCCTGGAATGCCATCGCAAGCTGGAGTCCAGGATCGCCGAATTCATCGGCACCGAAGACTCCCTCAGTTATGTCAGCTGCTGGAATGCCAACGAAGCACTGTTTCCAACTCTCGCAGGCCCGGATGATATCCTCCTTTCTGATGAACTGAACCACGCCAGCATCATTGACGGCTGCCGCCTGGTATCCCGAAAAGTTGAAAAACAGATTTACCGGCATAACGACCTGGAAGATCTGGAAACCAAATTGAAGGAGTCTTCGTCAAAGGAATGCCGCTGGGTAATTACCGATGGTGTTTTCAGCATGGAGGGCGACCTGGTTCCCCTTCCCGATGTGGTGGAACTATGCCGTCGGTACGATGCCTTGCTGGTCGTTGACGATTCCCACGGAATTGGAGTTTTGGGCGACTCGGGTCGAGGAACACCGGAACACTTCAATCTGCTGGGAGAAATCGACGTGATCACCGGGACACTCGGAAAGGCACTCGGCGGTGCGGCAGGCGGTTACATCGGGGCATCCAAACGGGCCATCGAGGTACTCCAACAACGGGCTCGGCCGAGCCTGTTTTCCAACGCACTTCCGGCTACCGTAGCTTACAGCGCAGCCAAGGCGATTGAGGTGGTTCAAAAGGACCCCGCCATTGTCAAACGTCTTCATTCCAATGTAGCGACGTTTCGCAAAGGACTGGCCGACCTCGGGTTCAACTGCCCCGACTCCCCGACGGCAATCATCCCCATCATGATTGGTGATGAAGCCGAAGCGATCCGCAAGAGTCGGGCCCTGTTCGAGATGGGAGTGATGGTGATCGGCTTCGGTTTTCCGGTTGTCCCCAAGGGAGAAGCCCGCCTGAGAGTGCAAATGTCAGCGGCACTTACGGAAGATCATCTGCAACAGGCGCTTGACGCATTCGCCAAGCTGTAACCGGTACAGCCTGCAATCATGTCGTCTCTTGCAAGCGGTTGACAGTCAATCACGGCGGCTGACATTCAATAACGCCACCGGGCAGGAAATCACCCCGGTCCGGCCTGTACAGGATTTCAAAACTCCTGCCGACTGTAGGCCCTGTCACGGGCCTGGCATTCGGTCAATCTCTTTTCCGGGATCGAGCTGTATTTTGGTGACCGGACCACGTTTCCGTAAGGGTCCGTATCCGCTTGGCACTCCACTGAATTTGCGGCCTTTTCAGCTTGGCACTGGTTACCATAATCCCGCAGGGCCATGCCCCAGTGCATCAGGCGTTCCACAAGCCGATCCCCGGCAACCATTCGCTCATCACTGAAAGCGGCAGTCGCTTTAAGTGGTTCTGGCCCCTCTTGCTCCTCACCCCCTGGGGTGGAATCAAGCGGCTTCCAGAGAGAGAATTCTGAGAGAAAAGCCCTCAGGTTGCCCTCATCAATCAACCCGGCGGCTTGAACAAACGTCCGCTGGTATTTGACCCGCTTCCGTCCGGATTCGATCGCCCCTGACTCACCGCGGAAACGATCATGGTAGACAACCTCTACCTGGGGATAACGGACGGCCAACTGCTGGGCCACATCACCGGTACCGTCAGTCGATCCGTCGTCCACGATGATGATTTGAAACCGGTCGACGAGCTGGGGCATCAACTCGACCAGGTAATCCACGTTTCTCTCCAGATGGCGGACGGAATTGTGGATCGGCAGTATCAGTGAAAGGGAACGCTTATTCATTTCTTGACCGGTTAAAAACGGTGTCAATTGTCAGATCGACAACTGTTACCATGTCGTGAAAAGAATAAGCGACAGAAAATGGTAATCTGTTCCACCTAGGTAAGATTTGAGAAGTTTGTGCTGAAGTGGTGGTTTTTTCTGAATAATCAGGTTAGTCAAACGGAAACGGACGCCGTTTTTTCAGCACCTTCCTGGGCATCTTGTTCCCATGCACGGTCGTCGGTATATGATGAGGAAAGCTCTCCACGTCAAATGATCAAGAGGTCGGAGCAGGGACCTCCAAAATGTTCATCCGTCCGGAACCGGTTCCGGAACCGTAGACATCCTCCCTGTACCGCTGTCCACCATGAATTATCGGCTCGTCGGCAAACTCCTCGGCATCATCTGTTTCCTGATCGGGTTAACGATGCTGTTTTGCCTGCCTTGGGCGTTCCCGGCACTGGGTCGGCATACGGACTCGATCGTTGACCCCGTCGAACTCGAATTTGAAGGCGCCGGATTTCTGGCCCTGGGTTTGAGTACATTGATCTCGTTTGCAGTGGCCGGCCTGTTCTGGATCACCTGCAAAAATTCCAAGGGACAGATTTTCCTGCGGGAAGCCATGGCGATCGTTGGACTGAGCTGGATACTGGCAACGATTCTGGGCGCCCTCCCCTTCCTGATTTCCAACACCTGCCGCAGTTGTTCCGTTCGTGTTTTCGAGGGGAGCAACACCGTCTACGTTTCCAAGTTCAATTGGAATTTTTTTGACGAATGGTCCCCCGTCCAACTTACTCAAAATCAAAGCGAGGTCCTCAAGGCGTTGGTAAAGCCGCCGGAAAAAATGACCCGCCGAAAGGTCCTTGGACTTACGCCGTCTGAACTGGCAGAAGCTACACGGATACCTGAAAAAGACGTGGTCGGGATTCTCACAACACTTGGGGAAAAGCCTGGTATTTCCAGCGTCCTGATTCCACCAACATCACGGGAGTTCCCGGATTCACCGGGCCACTACCGCCTGCGATGGGTCAGGATGGGCGTCATCGACAGCCTGTTCGAGGCCCAGTCCGGTTTTTCGACAACCGGCGCGACCGTGATCGGGCATCTTGAAGATCCGCTCCTGGTTCCTCATTGCATCCTGTTCTGGCGGAGCATGACCCACTTTCTCGGTGGCCTGGGGATCATCGTCCTGTTCGTGGTTGTCCTGGGGGAAGGGTCGGCCGGCAAGGCATTAATGAGAAACGAAGTCCCCGGTCCGATTGACTCTAACCCCACCACCCGGATGCGACATGCGGCGATGCTGTTCACCGGTACCTACTGTGGACTCAATGCGCTGCTGGCCATCCTCCTGCTGTCTTCCGGCCACATGAATGCATTCGATTCCATCACGCACGCTTTTGCCACGATGGCCACTGGCGGCTTCAGCAATTACGATTCCAGCCTTGGCCATTTTGACAGCAGTTTTGTCCAGTACACCGTCGTGGTGTTCATGATTCTGGCAGGCACCAACTTCACGCTGCTGTTCCTTTTGGCCCGCGGAAAGGCTGGCCCGATGCTGCGTGACCCCGAGTGGCGAACCTACATCATTCTGATTTTTGGTTTGACAGCCCTGGTAATCTCTTTCGGCATGCTGAACCGGGACGCGGGCTTTGAAACCCTCGGTTCGGCTCTGCGTGTCGCCCTTTTCCAGGTGGTATCGATCATCACGACAACCGGTTTCGGTACCAATGACTTTGACCAATGGAATTCATTCGGTCGGGGGATACTGCTTTTGTTGATGTTTGTCGGGGGATGTGCCGGCAGCACGGGCGGCGGAATGAAGGTCATCCGCCATATCCTGTTTGTAAAAATCCTCCGGGTTGAGATCGAAAAATCGTACCACCCACGGGTGATTCGCAAGATTCAGATCGGCGGAAAACCCCTGGAAGACCCCAACATTCCCCGGAACATCCTTGTCTATTTTGCCCTGATCTTGATCCTTTTTTGCGCCGGTTGGCTTTATGTTGTCGCCTTCGAACCGGGTGACACCTGGGGAGCCCACCCGGACAACAAACTGCTTGACAGCGCCAGCGCAGTCTCGGCCACGCTCAACAACATCGGCCCCGGGCTGGGAACGGTCGGCTCCAGCCAGAACTACGGGCATTTTTCTTCTGGCACCAAATTTGTCTTTATCTGGCTGATGATGCTTGGAAGGCTGGAGCTGTTTGTCGTCCTAGTGCTTTTTGTCCCCCGGTTCTGGCGTGGCTATTCGTAAAAAGGAAACGGCTTTTCTGCTTTGCCGCAGCACATCCATCGCCGTGCCACTGAGGCGTGGCTGCCCGTGGAATTCAGAGGGCTCACCCTGTGTACCGAGGTATCAAAAAAGACGTTTCTCCAACAAGCTGCGAATGGCGGTGTGGATTTTTTGAAAATCGAGATCCTGCCTTGGAAGGTCCGTAGCCTCTGAATCCTGCAGTCCATTCAGTTGGTCGATCCAGTGATTGACCTTCCGCCGAATCACGGATTTGACCGATTCCAGCAACCGTAAATTTTCAGGATCTTGCCGATCTCCGTGCAACCGCTCCAGCTGGTCGAGGATCCGGTACAGCGAGCCCTCCAGCAAACTGGCATCCAAGACTCCCCGATCGCTGATTTCCAGCAACTGATTCCGGACTGGTTCAATCGCGGATTCTTCATAACCACATCCGGAAAGCGAGAACAACTCTTCAAGCAATTGCTTTTGCCCCGCGTAGTCGCTGACCACCAGGAGATGTGGCTCCAGTGCTCCACTTACCGCCTCGGTCGGTAATTCCAGCTGTCCGCGCGAGTTGCTGATTCCAGGGACGATCGGCGTGGCCAGGGACACCGGCTGGTACAGGGAAGGATCAACCGTTGCTGGAGCCCCTCTCCTTGCCAATTCCTCCCCCAGGCTGATCAGCAGATTCCAGGGATGAATCTCTCCCCCCCACGCTACGGGTTCTCTGACGGCTTCCCTCTGCTCAACCCGGGACTGGACCTGCTGTCGTGTTTTTTCCGGATCCGCCTCGGCGGGCAGGGTGGCAATCAGGATATTTGGGGGGGCAGGTTTTCTGACCAGGCGGATGGAAATTTCCGCGGTATCCGACTGGCCGCCCACAACGGCGTCCGATTCAGCGGGAAGCGTAGCAAACAGGATGTTGGGGCCAGCGGACGTCCTCTCCAGCCGGATGGGAAAATCTTCCTGAAGGGGATTCATGACAACGTATTGAACGGGCTCCGGCCGTTCACCGAGCTGAATCTGGACACGGGGGATCACCAGGGGGCCATTCTGAAGACTGCCCACATCGTATTTCACCTGTAACAGGCAGGCGATCGCCAATATACAAATTGTAAAGGCACTCGAAAAAATCGTGATTCCGGAAGACCGGTTCATCAGGGCATCTCCAAAACGACATGTCTTAACAGAACGGCATGGAGAACTTGATCGGAATTTCCCCTACGTTTTTGGACGATTTCCCTGCGAAAAAGGAGGGGTCAGGAAAAACAGGCGCGTTCATTCGGGATTTAACGGCTGTACAAAAAAGGAATGTCCTGTGGCCAGCCTTCAGAATTCATAGCCAATTTCGGATGCAAACTGCAGCGCCTGCTTTACTTCCTCCCGGGGAATCTCCCTGGCCAATTCAAAACCCCCAGCGGTCAACGAAAACTCACGCATCAGGTGATGCATGACCCAGCCACCGACACAAAGCTGCTTGAAGCCTTCGACGAATTTTACCGTCCGCTCCGGTTCCTCCTTGCGTTTAAAGGAAAGAAACTGGTGCGGTTCATATTCCACATGCACCGAAACAAACCGGTCCACCGAGTCGAATGCATTTTTTTTTCCCACGATCTCAATCACACCACGCTCACGGGCCGCATACAGGATCGTTTTGGCTTCCAGTCCCAGGTCAACTTTCAGAGGTTCAACCTGCGAAAAGGAACGACTGCAAATACGGGCCAGACTCAGGATGGTCGCAGCACTCTCGCCCAGGTCTTCCCACTTGAGGCCATCCTCGTCATCTGATTTGAATCTTGGAATCATGGGACAGTTACCTTGTAATTATAAAATGCGGCAAAAATCGCCTGCATTCGTGTTCTGCATGAAACAAAACCGCAGGTGCTGCGTTGCAATGCTGACGGTCAATAAATCGTTCGCGTAATTGCTGCAACCAGATTAATGTTTTTGACTTAAAATGGAATATTGCGGTGCTGCATCAACCGAAGTATTCGGCGATTCTGCTGGTGCCATGCCAGTTACCATGAATGGGAGCCGGTGTCATGAATTGGCAACAGCCCCTTCTCTCCCGGCATTCCTGATCTAGAAGATTGTTTTCAAAGATGAAGAAAAAAACCGTAATTCACCCCACTGTATCGGGTTTTCTCCTGATTCTTCCAGCAACCCTGATTTTGAGTGGCGCGCAACACATCACGGCGGACGAAATCGGTTTCATCGAGAAATTTGCTCTGGCCAGCGACCGGGAGGCCATTCTCAGGGAACTGATTCCCGGAACCGAGGATTATTATTACTTCCATTGCCTGCATTACCAAAACACCGAGCAATTCGAAAAAGCCGAAAAGATGCTGGACAAGTGGATCCGTCGGCATGACTACAATTACCGCGCAGGACAAAACCTGAACGCCCGCGCTAGGGAAATCGTGAATCGCCAGATGCTGCTCACCTATTCGCAGGATCCGGCGAAAACACTGTCCTATCTTCAGCGACACATGAAAATCAACCTCAGTCACCAGCGGGAATCGCTGGAAGGACCGGCACTTCCCTCCAGGCTGGATCCTGCGTTGATCTCAAGGAAGGCCCTGACCGAAAGAGCCCTGGCACGCCACACCGGCATCCGTGGCTTTGAGCCCTCGGCACTGGCCTGGCTCCTGGATGAAAAGCTCTCTGACGCCGACGAATATGACGCGCTCAAAAACCTGAAGCTGCCGGACCATCCGCAATTGGCAGAGAAACTCAACAAGTACCTGTCCAACGACACGCGCGAGTTCGGTCAACTGGGAATCCACCGCCTGCTGACCCGGCAACAACTGCTGCACCTGGCCAATCTGAAACCCCGCCTGATGAACAACCCCAACTTCATCAACACCTATTTATCGAGAATCCGTCCCAACCCGGACGTGCATTTCCCGTCCGATCTGGCAGCACAGAAAGATCACCTGGAGGAACTCTGGGACTTCGCCAAACGACTCCAGCCGGCCTACAACAGCCTGAAAGCCAACGTCCTGTACCACCGACTGGTTTATGACCGATCAGTCGGCATTTACGACCGTGACCGATTCCTTGAGTACATCCGAATTCCGAGGGAAGCACGTTATATCGAGCCAAAATATCACCGACAAAAACAGTTCCAGAATTACAAGGTCAATTTCGGACAGGACTACCGGAAGCAGACCCTGTATTCCAGCATCGGAAACGATGAACCCCTGATCCGAAGCTACCTGCACCAGTTCTTCGTCACCGACCAGGACTACAAGTCATTTGAAGAGTACCTTCATGGTCCCTATCTGAGAAAACACTTTGCAGAAACCAAAATAGTCAATGGCCTCGGTGATATTGAAAAATGGGAAAGCTACCTTTCCGCGACCGAGTACAGGGACCTGCGGAATCGTGTCGACCTGGATTTTGTTCCCACCAGCCGGCAATATTATGGTTCCGATGACCCGGTTTCAGTAGAAATCAACGTCAAGAACATCCGGAAACTGATCGTCAAGGTCTTCGAAATCAACACCGGGAACTACTACCGGGATCTGGGTCGGGAAATTGACACCAACATCGAGCTGGACGGTCTGCAGCCCAACCGTGAGTATACATTCGAATACGACGAAAGCCCTTTCCGCCGGAACAAGCGGGAATTCAAATTCCCCGAAATGGACAAGAGGGGAGTTTATGTGGTTGATTTCATTGGAAACCGGAAAAGTAGCCGGGCACTGGTTCGCAAGGGGCGACTTCGGTACATCGAGGAAGTCACTCCAGCCGGCCATCAATTGACAATCGTGGATGAAAGGAATCAGCCCGTGAAAGGTGCAACGGTGACGATGCCAGGTGCGCGTTACACGGCAGACAAGGAGGGCTTTGTCATGATTCCGTTCAGCAACCGTCCCGGACGGGTACCGGTTGTCATTTCGCAGGGAAATTTCAGTTCATTCGATTTCCTCGCCCACCAGGCAGAATCCTACAGTCTCAAGGCGGGTTTTTTCGTGGACCGGGAATCGCTGGTTTCCGGTCAAGAGGCGACCGTCGCCATTCGTCCCCAGTTGCTGGTGAACGGCATTCCGGCATCGGTTGCCTTACTGGAAAACAGCAGGCTGCTGATTTCGTCGACCGATCTCGAGGGAGCGGTTTCCACCCGGGAAGTCAAGGATTTCAAACTGTACGAAGACCGTGAATCCGAATTTCGTTTCAAAGTTCCCCAACGCCTGCAAGGCCTGACCTTTCAGTTGAGTGGAACACTTAAAAACATGAGCCAAAACCGGGAAACCAGCCTATCGGCGTCTGATACCTTTCTGGTCAACACCATTGATGCCGACGTCAAGGTTGCGGATCTCTTTCTTTCAAAAATCGATGGTCAATACTACGTCGACCTGCTTGGAAAGACAGGAGAATTGCGAGCCGCCCGACCGGTCCAGTTTTCCATCAAACACCGCGATTTCCGGGATCCTGTTCAGCTTTCACTGCAGACCGGAATGAAAGGAAGAATTCAGCTGGGAGCGTTGGAAGGCATTGCGTCACTGACCGTTACCGGGAGCGGGGGAACCAGCCGTACCTGGAATCTGAACCGGTCCAATAACACCTATTATTCCTCCTGCCATGCCGCGGAGGGGGAAACCATCCTTGTTCCGCTGGCCGCGATGGACAGAAAGCTCAGCCACCAGGACGTCGCCCTGCTGGAAATGCGGGGAGGTGTTTTTGTGAACAATCATTTGCAGAAGGTCAGGCTGGAAAATGGCATGTTGCACATCGAAGGCCTGAAGAGGGGTGACTACCGACTGGTCCTCAAGAACATCAAGACCATCGGAATCAAGATCGCGCGGGGGGCCAAAATCGGTCGATTCGCGGTGAATCGCTACCGTCAACTGGAACTTAAACCGAGTCCGCCCCTGCAGATTACTGCGGTAGATCGCAACCGGGAAAAGACCATGATCCGTGTCGCCAACGCAGATCGTTTCACAAGAATCCACGTGGTAGCGACCCGCTATGTTCCCAAGTTTGACCTGTTCCAGCAGTTGAGCCTTCAGGACGCGGAGCCGGGCCTGACCATGCTCCCCCAGAGCCAATCCCTTTATGTCGCCGGGCGGAAAATCGGGGACGAGTATCAATACATCCTGGACCGAAAATATGCTGAAAAATACCCCGGTGTGATGCTCAGACGTCCCAGCCTTCTATTGCAGCCCTGGGCTGTCCGTTCAACGCAAACCACGCGTCAGGCTCCCTCCAGCGGAACCCGATTTGACGGACTCGACCGGAGCAGTGGCTCCGCCAAATCCCTCCAAGAAGGCTCGCAGCAGCGTCAAGGGCCCAAATCCGATCCATCGAATCTGGATTTTCTGGGAGAGGGATCTGTCGTTCTGCTGAACCTCGAACTGGATGAAAAAGGTCAACTGGAAATCGGGAACGAGCTGTTTCGTGGCCGGCAACATCTCCACATATGTGTTTCCGGTCCAGGCAGTACAGCCTTCCGGGACATTGCATTTGGTGAAACCCCATTGGCACCTGAAGATCTGCGTCTTGTACTCGGCCTGGACCCGGAAAAACGCTATGCCCGGAAAAAGGAAATTACTTTTGTCGACCGGGGGAAATCATTTGAAATCACGGATATCGCCACTGGTGAATTCGAGTTGTATGACAATCTCCCCGGTGTCTACCGACTGTTCAGCTCCCTCAGCGGAGACCCCAAACTGGCGGAATTCCGCTTTGTGGTGGATTGGACCCAAAAATCGATGAAAGAAAAGCTGGAGCTCTATTCGCGATACGCCTGCCACGAGCTGAATTACTTTCTCTGCAAAAAGGACCCCGATTTTTTCAAGACGATTGTCCTGCCGTACCTCGTGAACAAAAAGGACAGGACATTCCTGGACGAGTGGTTCCTTGGAGAGGATCTGCGAGAGTACCTGCACCCCTGGGCCTACGGGGAATTGAATACCGTGGAAAGGATCCTGTTGGCCCAGTCAATCGATTCGGAATCTGAATACACGTCGCGCCAGATCCGTGAGAGTTACTTTCTCAACCCCACCGGCCAGAACCGGTTTGATTCGCTGTTCGGTTTCGCCCTTCAGGGGAATTCACTGGAAACCGGTACGGGTGTCATCAGTGGCAGGTTGTCCAAAATGAAAAGGGAACAGCAGGCGATCGCCGAAAAGGCCTTTTTCGGTCGTGACCAGGCCGGACAGGCTGCGGCACCGGGAGCTTTCGCACAAGATGCCCAGAATGCCATCGCTAACGCGGGCGATATGGGTGGGGGTGGATTTGCCGGAAAACAGCTCGCCAAGTCGCAAACCCGCGGAGGTCGCACCCGCCTTTCACCCACCCGTAATTCCCCAAACACCGAGGCGGACGAGGCACTGGATCTAGAAAACGCTAAAGTCATGGAAGAATCGCGGCAGGCCGGCCAATCTAATGATGTAGCCAAGAAACTGCCTCTCTCCCGGCGGAGCAACAATGGCAAGGAATCCGAACGTTTCTACAAGAATTACGCTGACAAAAGGGGGCGGGTGTCCCAGCTTTTTCGGCAGGTCGACCAGACCCGGGAATGGGCAGAAAATAACTATTACAAGCTGACCATCGACCAGCAGACCGCTGGCCTGGTCCAGGTCAACCGGTTCTGGCGTGACTACGCGCAGCACCCTGCAGGCACCCCTTTCCATTCGGTAAACGTTGCCGAGGCGTCGAGGAATTTCACTGAAATGATGTTTGCACTTTCCGTCCTGGACCTGGATTGGAAACCGGGGAAACATGACACCCGGCAGGAGGGCAACCAGCTGATTCTGACAGCGGACTCGCCACTGGTGATTTACCACGACCAGATTCGTCCAGCGAGGGACGGTCGCAAGGAAACCTCGGTCCTGGTCAGCCAGAACTTCTTCAACGTGAACGATCGCTACCGTTACGAGGGGCCGGACCGGCTGGACAAATTTGTAACCGACGAATTCATCAAGAGGACTGCTTATGGTTGTCAGGTGGTGGTTACCAATCCAACTTCGGCCAAGCAGAAAATCGACTTGTTGCTGCAGATTCCCCGTGGCGCCATGCCACTGAAAAAAACCAGGCAAACACGCAGCGTTCACCTGGAATTGGAACCCTATCGGACGTCCTCCACCGAGTATTACTTCTATTTCCCGGAATCAGGCGAATTCGAGCACTACCCGGTTCACGTCGCCAGGAAGGAAGAGGTCATCGCCTTCGCTGAACCGATGAAATTTCGCGTTGTCGACCAGCCGAGCAAAGTCGACAAGACATCATGGGCCTACATTTCCCAGTATGGCAGCGGGCAGGACGTTCTGGATTACCTGAAAGAAAACAACTTGCAGCAGACCGAAACCAGTCGGATCGCCTGGAGAATGAATGATCAGAAGTTTTTCCGCCAGGTCATCTCCTACCTCGACCGTCACCATGAGTTCGATGCCACGCTCTGGGGCTACGCGATCAAACACGATGTACCTGATGTCATCCGTCAACTGTTGACCGTTGATGAGAAATTTGTCAACCAGACGGGGCCCTACATCGACACCAGGCTGCTGACCAACGACCGGGTGGCCCGCCGGACCTATGAACACCTCGAATATGATCCGCTGATCAATGCCCGCGTCCATCAACTGGGTTCAAAGCGGCAGATCCTGAACAACCGGTTCCATTCCCAGTACCATCGACTGCTCTGGATCCTGGGCTGCAAAAAGGAGCTGAATGACGCAGACCAACTGGCATTAAGCTATTACCTTCTGCTGCAGGATCGTGTGACCGAAGCCAAAGCCTACTTTTCCCGGGTGAGCAAAAACAGAATCCCCTCACAACTTCAATATGATTACCTGACTGCTTACCTGGATCTGTTCAATGACACCCCGACCCTGGCTCGGAAAATATCAGCACAGTACAGGGATTACCGGGTGCAGCGGTGGCGAAACGCATTTGCCGAAATCGGGAACCTGCTCGATGAAATTGACGGCAAAGCCACCCGATTCGTCGATGATGGCAATCGTGAAAATGTCCAGGATCGCCGTGCCGCCAGCACCGCATCTTTCGACTTCAAAGTCGACAACCGCCAGGTGGAAATCAACTTTCAAAATCTTGATCGGGTACAGGTCAACTATTACGTGATGGACGTGGAACTGTTGTTCAGTCGAAACCCATTTGTCCAGCAGTATTCGGGAGAACTGACCTACATTCGGCCTCGAAAGTCCGAGTGGGTCGAATTACCGAAAGGTACCCGTCACCAATGGAAGCTGCCAGCGGAACTCGATCGCAGCAACGTTCTTATCGAAATCTCTGGTGGTGAAACCACCAAATCACAGGCCTATTACTCTCATGCCATGAATGTTCAGATGATCGAAAGTTTCGGTCAGCTGAAAGTGGTTGATGCAAAATCGGGGCAGCGTGTTCCTGCGACATACTGCAAAGTCTACGCGAAGCTGAAAGATGGCAAGACCCAATTTTATAAAGATGGCTATACGGACCTTCGAGGTAGGTTTGACTACACATCGCTGAGCACCAATGATCTGGATAACGTGGAAAAATTCAGTGTCCTGGTCATGAATGAAAAACTGGGTGCGACAGTTCGGGAGGTTTCGCCCCCCAAAAGATAGCAGTCATTACCGGACCCATGAACGATACCAACTCTGCCTTGGTTACTGGATTTGAAAACGGTTTCGTGGAGTGCCGCCCTTTTACCTTTGGCGGCTTGGTACCAACTGCCGGCTATCTGACGGATTTCAAACGGAAACAGCGAGGATCCTGGTTCCGGCTGTTGATCGCCGCCTGGACCAGGAAAACTGGCGTGAAATCAGGCGGAGAACATCCGGGCGTCAAAACCGGCATCCCGGGATCTTCCGATGAGCCAGGTTGCCTGCAGATGTCCGGCCACGCAGCGTCAAGACAATGGCTCCCTGAGGGGTAACTTTCCCCCCCGTTTCTGCCATATCAAAAGGATCCCCAATTTTCGGGCTTTTCCACGACTCAGCAAGAGTCAGACTGCGGTTCGCAGGCTAAAATGGCCACACGGGGACGACGGGAATCGAGGCGGTTCCCTGTGTAAATTCTCGCACAGGCCGGAAATCCTGCCTGTGTCATTCGTGCACCTGCCGGATGGATTGCGACAAGAGGAACAGAGGTCCTCACCGGCGTCCAAACGCAGGGTGCCTTGCGTTGACAAAAACTCCTTTTTTTATCAGAGACGAATTGATGAAACCGAGTCAAGCTTGCTTCTTTTTTTTGCTCCCTTTTTCGGCCGCCAGCCTGCTTTTCAACCTGCAGGTTACGGCACAAAAAGAGGACACTTCAGGTGGGAGTTTCGGCATTTTCAACAGCCAGGGTGAATACCGGCAGTTCATGGGCAGTCTCAAGCGTGCCGCCTACGGTCCCGAGGGGAGCAAGGAACTTCAAGCCATGGTCCCCATGCTCAACGATATCGCGCTCAACAAGCCAATTGGCTCAACGGCCGGAAAATTCAAGGCCGGATCATCGACCTTCGGGATGCTGTCCAATGAAAAGGTTCGCGATGAAATCGAGATGATCGACCAGCAATACCAGGAACTGCAGCAGGCCAACGCGAGAATACAGAAAAGGGTCGCCGAAGAAATTCGCGGACTCGATTTTTCCAAGCCGACGACCATGACGACGCGGATCCGGGGAATTCGCAACCGCGCTCAAAAGGAACTCGAAGAACTGCTGCTCCCTCACCAGGTCGAGCGACTGCGCCAATTGCATAATCGTTCGCGTTTGAGAAGCCAGGGGCTGGTGGACCTGCTGACAGAAGCACCCATTCGCGAGGAATTGGAAATCTCTTCGGACCAGGAGGAAGAACTGCGAAAAGAAGAAGCAAAGCTGGAAGCCGAACTCCAGGAAAAAATCAGGCAACTCCGCAACGAGGCCCGGGAGCAGCTGCTGGGAAAATTGAAACCTGGTCAGGAAAAAAAGGCAAAGCAGCTGCTGGGGGAAGAATTTGACTTTGGAATACAGGAAACGAAGGGTTCCGGATCGGGGAAAAAGCGGCCCGGGAAGTGACGCCCCCCAACGTTTTGACAAGCCGAAACTGACCAGGCCCCATTTTCGGAAACAGCCCCCGGGAAAATGACACCTTCCACCCCGGAGTCGTTATTTTCAGGATCCCCGGGCTCTGGAACCCGTGTTTCCCGGTTTGGCGGCACCAGCTTCCGAGCCGCCAGATTCGGAAGCTCACGGCTCGAGAAACTCGGCGAACGAATCCAGCAGGTCGGTTCGCGTCAAATCATAATGCATCGGCGTTACGGTGACGAATCCGCGTTCCACGGTGGTCACATCTGTCAGGCGTTCTGGATCCACATTGGCTGCACTGTGTCCCGTCCAATAATAGGGACGCCCCGTCGGATCGGTTCCCTGCTGGAACCGATAGTCAAAACGGGTGGTCTCCATGGGAACGACCCGTATCTCGGCAGTGCCCTCCAGGGCATGGACGGGGTAGTTGATGTTGTAATGGATCCCGGGATCGGCAGACCGATCATTCAATTTCAGGATCAGGTCCCGCGCGAGCTCCGCGGCACGGGCAACATGGACGGGGTTGGAGACTCCCTTTCGAGCAACCTCCATCGAAACAGCGTAGCTTGGAACCCCGAAAAACGCTGCTTCCCGGGCGCCCGCCAACGTACCGGAATAAATGCAGTTGATCCCTACATTCAGCCCCCCATTAATGCCGCTGATTACCATGTCCGGTTTCCGGGGGCAGACTTCGACCAATCCAAGCTTGGTGCAATCGGCGGGGGTTCCATTGACGGAAAAACGTTTCAGATTGGGTCTGTCCGATTCCAGCTCATTCAGGAAAAAAGGGGTCAGAAAGGTCAAGGCATGGCTCACACCACTCTGCTCCGACTCCGGTGCCACAACGATGACATCTGCCACGCTGGTCAGCGCGTCCGCAAGGGCAAGAATCCCTGGCGCGTAGACGCCGTCATCATTGGTGATCAGAATTTCCATTTCAGTCCGCTCCCTGCCGGTGCTCCTGCTTACCTTGTCATTGCCACTTGGAATTAATGAAAACGGGGATGACTCAAACGGGGCATTAATGAAACCGGGGAATCATGAATCCGGCATGATTCCGACCAGGACATTTTATCCCGTGCATGGCGTCTGGTGAAATCCACAGAAGAGATTCGCCCGAACACCCCTCCCCTGGCTGGATTCCTGCCAGCGGACCGCAAACAACGCCGGCAAACGAAACCGTCACCAATCCAGAAGAACTTTTCCTGTTTGGACGTTACCGGAAAAGCGGGGTTTTCCGGGCGTCTTGTAACCGCCTGTTCACTGATTGGGCAATTACCTCTTGCCGAATCAGAGCCACTCCGACATGGTCCGCTCGACATACTTCGTGTCGATCGTGCCATTTCGGAATTCCTCCAGTTGCAGAACCTTGGCGTGAAAACCGGCGGTGGTGGCAATTCCCTTGACTCGCAATTCGGAAAGAGCCCGTAACATCTTGTCGATCGCCTGCTCCCGACTTGGCTGGTGCACGATCAACTTTCCAATCATCGAATCGTAATACGGAGGTACCCGGTATCCGGAGTGAGCATGGGTATCAAACCGGACGCCAAATCCACCGGGAAAATGCATCTCCTCGATCAGGCCGGGACAGGGACGAAACCCATGTTCAGCGTCTTCTGCATTAATCCGACATTCAATCGCAGCACCGATCAACGGGATATCTGCCTGTTGAAAGGGCAGGTCCTGACCGGAAGACACCTGGATCTGGGATTTGATCAGGTCGATGCCCGTGACCATTTCGGTTACCGGATGTTCGACCTGAATCCGGGCGTTGACTTCGATGAAGTAAAAATTGTCATCCTGGTCGAGGATGAATTCTACCGTACCCGCGTTGTAATAGTCGGCTTTCTGGATCAACCGAACCGCCGCCTGACACATGGCGGTACGCACGTCACGCGTAATCGAGGGAGAAGGGCTTTCTTCGATCAGCTTCTGGTGGCGCCTTTGAGTCGAACAATCGCGTTCCCAAAGGTGGACCACATTACCTGAGTGGTCGGCAAGGACCTGGACTTCGACGTGACGCGGTTGCCCAATGTATTTTTCAAGGTAAACGGCCGGGTTTCCAAACGCTGCCCCGGCTTCGGTGCGTGCCTGCTGCAGAGCCGTGATCAACTGATCTTCCGATTCGGCAACCCTCATACCTTTTCCACCGCCTCCGGCGGTCGCCTTGATCAGTACAGGAAAGCCGATCTCCCTGGCATCCCGCAATGCTTCCTGGTCGTCTTCCACCAAGCCATCGCTTCCGGGAACCACCGGGACGCCAGCAGACCTGGCAAGGTCCCTGGCTTGGTTTTTGTCGCCCAGTTGGTCCATGGCAGCCGGACTGGGGCCTATGAAATCGATATTGCAATCACGACAAATCTCGTTGAACCGGGAATTTTCAGCCAGGAACCCGTAACCGGGGTGAATGGCTTCCGCCCCGCCCACTTCGGCTGCACTGATGATCCGGTCAATTTTCAGGTAGCTGTCGGCGGACTTGGCCGAACCGACACAAAAAGCCTGGTCCGCCAGTTCGAGGTAGGCACTGCCCCGGTCGCCTTCACTGAAAACGGCTACGGTTTCAATGCCCATCTCTTTACAGGCACGAATAATTCGCAAAGCGATTTCACCACGATTGGCAATCAGAATCCGATTGTACATCGCAAGTCCCAAAATGAATTAGATATCGACAGACGGCCACTTAGGCACTGGTGTCAACTTTGAAGAGTGGTTTATTGACATCGATAGGCTCCTCGTTTTGGACGAGCACAGCAACGATCTTCCCGGAAACCCCGGCCGGAAGTTCATTAAATGTCTTCATTGCTTCAAGCAGGCAGACACAGGTATCGGGATTTACCGAATCTCCAACCTTGACGTAGTCCTCGGACTCCGGTTTGGGCTTGGAATAAAAGGTCCCCACCATGGGACTGTTGATCGTCACGATGTTGGCATCGTCAACGGGGGCAGCCGCAACGCCAGCATCGGCACGCGGAGCGGAGGCCAAGGGAGCAGCGGCTTGAGCAGCTGCGGGCGAAGCCGCCACCAAGGCTTCTTTTTTGCAGAGACGAATTTTCTGATCAGCCTGCTGGAGATCGATTTCCGTCAACTCATGATCATTCATCAACTCGACAAACTGCTTAATCGTGTCGACATTAAAGACTTGTACTTCGGAAGGGGATTCATTGGACATGGGCTAAGCGATCATTCACTCGGTTCTTGGATATCGATACAGAGCCATTGAGCAGAAACCATCTGGCAACAGTAACGGCCTGGTAACAGTAACCGCCTGGTAACCGAACCCGGCTGTGCCGTGATTCAACACCACAAAGCTTGCCTGTCTGGTCGATCGCCTCACCAACCGGCTTGGGCAATTGACCTGTTCGCAGGCCTACTCCCAAGGTTCCGATCTCCGGGTTCCGATCTCAGGGTTCCGATCTCATGCTTTCCTGTTGCAGTCGGACCGGCGGCAGGCCGATCCCTGATTGCAACCAGGAATCGCATTCAATTTCCAGGGACCTTGTCAGGTGGGTCCGGGGATTCGAGCAAATCGGCAGTCCGACCGCCTGAATCCAAGACTCAAAAGACTCTGTTTTGCAAAGTCCTAGGATAATTCTTTTCGAAAACGCTGGATAGCCCGCGTTTTCAACTGTTTCAGACTTTGCTGCCCCGAATCGTCAGGGGAGAGTCACGATCGATTCCTCGAAAGACTTGGGAACGCAACTCAAAACCTCGTGTCCCTCACGGGTCACCAAAATGTCATCCTCGATCCGAACCCCACCCCAACCCGGTAGATAAATGCCTGGCTCCACGGTCACCACCATCCCAGGCTCCAGTGTTTTTGGGGAAAACCCGGTCATAAAAGGGCTTTCGTGGATTTGCAGGCCAAAACCGTGCCCGAGTCCATGCCCAAATTTTTTGCCGTAACCCGCCTCCTCGATATACCCGCGGGCCGCCCGATCGACCTCTTTGACCGGGACGCCCGGCCGAATCGTGGCAATCGCCCGCAATTGGGCCTCCAGCACGATCTTGTAGATTTTTTCCAGCTTTTGAGTGGGCCTGCCAGTTACCAGGACTCGAGTGAGGTCGCTCATGTAACGCCCAGCCTTGGCCCCCCAGTCAATCAGAACCAGCGAACTTTCCTCAATCCGTTTTTCGGTCTTGACGGCGTGGGGAAGTGCAGCCCGTTCACCTACACCCACAATCGGATCAAACGCGCAACGATCGCCCCCGAACAGCCGAATCTGGTGCTCCAGGAATCCTGCAATTTCCGCCTCGGTCTGATCTCCACGAAGCGAATTCCTGACAATTGCAAAGGTCCTCTCCGCAAGGTCAATTGATCGCCTGATTTCCGCCAGCTCTCCGGCGTCCTTGATGGCCCGCAGTTCCTCGACGATCCCTTCGGTATCTACCCATTCGGTACCTGGCAATTCTTTTTGCAAATGGTCGCAGATCGATTTGGTGATGCGATGCGATTCAATCGCCACCGCAGACAACTTCATCTTCTTGATCGTCCTGAGCATCAACCCCATTGTCGTTGTGCCGCTATCGCGGATCACCTTTTCGATCGGGCCACATTCCTCTTCGATCTGGGTCGTATAACGGGAGTCGCTGACCATTAAATCACGATCCGGTGTCAGGATCAGAAAGGAAGAGTCACCGGTAAAGCCGGTCAGGTAGCCAACATTAATTTCGTCCGTGACCAGCAGGGCATGCCAGCCATTTTTCCGGCAGATTCTACGGACTTTATCACGCCGACTCTTTTCGGGGGCGGGTAGATTGGACGTCTTGGTCATGAATCAGCGTGAATGGAACAGGAAGTTTTTTCAGTGGCAATTTCGGACAGACGGAAAGTGCCCGAGGGATGAGCCCCTAAGCATTCTGGCAATTGGAGACTGCGGTGATTTCATTATTCTGATTAACCTGAATGACGATGGGACGATGATTTTCAATTTCGTCCTCTTCCAGATCGACATAACTGACAAGAATCACGAGATCTCCGGGTTTGACCAGGTGGGCCGCTGCGCCATTGATACAAATTTCTCCCGACCCGGGTTCGCCCAGGATTGTGTAGGTCGTCAGCCTGGCGCCATTGGTAATATCCAGTACATCTACCCGTTCGAACTCACGGATGTCGGCCGCTTCAAGCAGCACGGGATCAACGGTAATGCTGCCTTCGTAGTCAAGGTCCGCTTCGGTAACGGTCGCCCGGTGAATCTTGGAATGGAGAAGCGTCCGCCTCATGAACTTGGCCGTGGTCTGTATGGGTCAAAACACTTGTTTATCGCGGCTTTTCCCGTGTTTCACAAGGGGGAACGCTCCAGCTTGATCCCTCCGGATCCGAGAGTTTTTCCAGTTGCATCAGGGCCCGATTCCCCAACCGCAGGTCGAACTCCGGGAAGAATCAATTGCCCAAAAGAGGGAAACACCCCAGGGGTCGCCTTCCAGGGAGCCTGCGCTGCGACAACCACTTCAGGGTTGCTCTCAGCGGTGCCAGGGGATGCATGATCGCATCCGGCATGCGACTGGTTTAGGATGAAGTCAGCTACTGTTCGCTACGAGGCGCCGAACCTGGAACGGACAGACTGAAAAAACAGACAGAACATACGACCAGAAGGAAAACAGAAGATGCGTCCCATGAGAAAAGCGTTTTCAGGATGGAAATGGGCATTGCTATTGGTAATGCTGTCAGGATTGGACCTTCCCATGAGCCTGGGGCAGGCTCCTGAGGGAAAACTGAAGCCCTTTATGGGCCGTGCCCGGATGGATTTGAAACAGGTCTTCAAGGGTGAACGGTTCCCTAATGTCGCTGTCACCCTCGACGGAACGGTACTCTGCACCTGGGGAACTTCTGCCGTCCGTGTCAAAAGAAGTGAAGACGGTGGGGAAACCTTTGGAAAAGAAATTGAAATTGCCCGCCCCGGCTTCCAGACCGGAGGCCTGACTGTCGACGAATCCTCGGGTGATATCCTGGCCTTCGTGGAAGACCACCACCCCCCTGCAAAAATCTCCATATATCGCAGCCAGGATGCCGGGAAATCCTGGCAGCCACAACCGGTCAGCATCCAGCCGGATTCCCATGGAAACCCCCCGTCCATGCACATGAATGAACATGGCATTACGCTTCGGCATGGAAAGCACAAGGGAAGGCTGATCCGGCCATCCCGTTTCTATGCCGGGAAAAACGACCGCAGTAAATGGCCCGAACACTACACCAACGCAATCTATAGCGACGATCACGGCAAAAGCTGGAAAACCTCGGAGCCGTTTCCGGCAAACGGAACCGGCGAAGCTACGCTGGCTGAACTGGCAGATGGAACCGTCTACTACAATTCGAGGCGGCATTGGGCCGAAGAAGGAAAAAACCCCAGAAGGCGCTGGACAGCTGTCAGCAAGGACGGGGGTGCGACCTGGACAGACCTTACCTTTTGCAAGGTTTTGCCAGATGGCCCGCAAGACACCAATTACGGCTGCATGGGAGGACTGACGCGACTGGCAGTCCAGGGAAAAGACATTTTGGTTTACAGCAATTGTGACAGCGATCGAGGAAGAAACAGGGGGACGGTATGGGCCAGTTTCGATGGCGGAAAAACCTGGCCCATCAAAAGGCAGGTGTTTGCCGGGCGTTTTGCCTATTCTTCAATGACATCGGGCCGACCCGGAACCCAAACCGAAGGCTGGATCTACCTGCATTTTGAAGGAGGCCCCCAGGGGGGGGCCACACTGGCCCGGATGAATCTGAGCTGGATACTTGGCGGGGAAGCAACCGGTGATGGCACGGTTCCCGACTGGCTTGAGTAACGCAAAGGGGCGGAGGCCCAAAAACCGGGTTTAACAATCTGGGTGGACCCAAAATCCCGGGTTGGTCTGATTTTGACTACGAGGCCGACTTGTCTTCCGCCGTTTTTTCTTCGCCAGTCTTCGGTACGGACGGTGAGTTTTCAGCTGGTTCGCTCGGATCAGATTCGCTCGGATCAGATTCGCTCGGGGCTAATTCGCTCGGGGCTGGGTCGCTCGGGGCTGGTTGCACCGGGGCTGGTTGCACCGGGGCTGGTTGCACCGGGATCTCAATGAACTGCTTTTCTCGCATCATGAGTTCGATATGGCAGATGGTGCGAACTGGATCCTTCAGTTTGCGCATGGCCCATTTCAGGAATTGACTCTTGGTGTCACGCAGGGATTTCCCCTTGGAAGGACCAAAACTCCACTCAAAGTTTTTCTGGATTGCTTTCCAGCAATTGGCCGGGGATGCGTCTTCAGGCAGATCGGCGTTCAGTTCACAGCGAGGCACCATCGCGAGTGCCTTTTCGTGGACCTCCTTTTGCCGCTTTGCTTCCTCTTCTTTTTTGCTTTTGCTTTTTTTAACAAACTGTTGGAGTCGTCCAGCCATTTTTTTTGCCAATATCTCTTTTTTCCAGCTCTGACCCGCAGGGGTCGACAGTCAGTTCCTGCGTCCGGGTCAATCCTGTCCAGTTGTGCTCAAGTCGCTACAGTTTTGGTCGATACATTTTCGATCGTTTTTGCACAAGGCATCTCGTTCGCGGGGGGCCCGATGTGTCAGGACACTTTTTTGACATTCCCACCGGCGTCTGACTGAAATTCCCCCTGCAGTTTGCATTCCCTGCGAACCAACTGGTCCAGGATCCAGTTCATCCTCCGTCGAAATCCCCAACTGCAATCCCCTTCACGCCAGTCCTCTCAACTCAAATCCATTCGGAGTGCTGATCGGCATCACCTGGTCGGCTGCGGTTGCCGCCGCCTCATTCATCAGGCCACGTCCCAACCAATTGTTTGCCAAAGTGACGGTTGCGTTACCGGTCTCTTGAAGCCTCATTTTATACTATTTTGCGTTCCGGAATAGGAGCAAAACGGCCACAGTCAGTGGCACGCATCCTGTCCACCTCAAAGCGGACGGTTGCCATTTTCCATCAAAAAGCGTCTTTCAGCTGCCTTCAGCCAGAAAACAGCCCAGGACCCAGAAAACGTAGGCCGCCGGTGCAGCAGCCAGAATCGAATCAAAAATATCCAATATGCCTCCCAGTCCGGGCAGCCATTTGCTGGAATCTTTCGCATTGAAATCCCGTTTGATGACCGATTCAAAGAGGTCTCCAATCATACCGGTACTTGCAATCACGATCCCGAACAGGATCACCTGCAGCAGGGGAGCGGACACCTGGTCACCGGCGGTCAGCGGAGCGATCCCTTTAAAAAACAGCCAGGAGGTCAGGACCCCCGTCAGCATGGCCCCTACCGCCCCCTCCACCGACTTGCCCGGACTCATCCGGGGTGCCAACTTGTGTCGTCCCAGCATCCGGCCAATAAAGTAAGCCCCGGCATCGGATGACTTGACGACTACCAGCAACGACAAAAGCGCGGTCATTCCAACGGCATTGGAATGATAAAATCGGAGGCTGGCGAGAAACGCCATCAGGGAACCGATGTAAACAATCACGAATATGCTGTAG
>JAYZFP010000079.1:0-6634 GCA_036336715.1 Planctomycetota bacterium | reverse complement strand
CTTTTGGGTCAACCGAGACAATCGCCGGGTCGTTGGATTGAAACGTTGAAACACCGGTAACATTTCTCTTGCTGCCATCAGCGTAATGGGCCGTCACGGTCAACTGTTGTTTCTCTCCGGGACCGAGAAGTTCATCCGTTTGGTTGAGGGAAATTCGCTGGAGGGTGGTTTCGTTTTCCGCTTTTCGCCTGCCGCCCTGTATCAGCCATTGTTTCAGCACGTTATAGTTTTCGCTGTTTTCCTGGATCCGCTTGCCACCGCCGTGCGGGACCTCGGCGGTCGCTTTTTGTAAAAACAGGCTTTTTTCAGGTGCCGCCGGGAAGACCCTTCTTCCCCGGGATTCGCGCGTGATGGCCGAGAAATCAAAATTGGAATCGAAGCCCAGCAGTGAAAGCTGAAAACCATTTTGTCCCCCCTGTTTGCCGTGGCAGGCACCGGAGTTACAACCCTTGGATGTCAGGATGGGTTGCACATCCAGTTCAAAGGAGACCTCATCGGAGGCCATGAGTCGGCCGTCCAATACGGGAAACAGGAAAACGAAAACGCAAAAACAAGGTCGCATTATTTTTGCTGGGGAAGGAAGGATGGTTTAGGGGTGCTTTATTATAGACCAAGTGCGGCCTGGAATGAATAGAAACCGACCTTGCCTTTCCGTGAAACCGGTTAGGTTCTGCCAGCATTTTTGCCGGCGGCCGTGCAGGGTTTAACCGGTTTTTATGTTCAGCTGGCAAACTGAAGAGGTGACTTGCGTAGCGGGTTGCCAGTTCTGTTAAGATGAAGGTTCAAACCGTTGGTTTTAAATCAAGATCAATACAAGTAGGAAACAGGGTTTTAAGATGCGATCCATGAAAAAGAAACTGTTTGTCAAATGTAGCGTGGCGGCTCTGGTGTTGCTGCCTGGCCTTTGGTTATCTGCCGTGGCCGGTTTGGCCAATGGAAACGACGAGGTCAAAATAAAAGAAAAAAGGGGAGTAACCGAAGAAGGGCTTCCCAAGGTAAAGCACATGATCGACACCCATATTCATCTGTTTGATACGGCACGTGAAAAAGGAGTCCCCTGGCCTCCCAAAGATGACAAGGTCCTGTACAAGCCCCATTTGCCCAAAGAATTCAGGCAGGTGTCCCGCAAGGCGGGAGTGACCGGAGTGGTCATCGTTGAAGCCAGTGACCTGGTCGAAGATAACCAGTGGGTGTTGGACCTGGTCAAAGGGGATGACTACTTTATTGGATTGGTCGGAAACGTCGATCCTTACCGCAAGGATTTTGGCAAACAGTTGCGCAAGATTGCCAAGGATAAACGACTGGTGGGTATCCGGGCCCGGGTGAATGACAGGAAAATCGATTACCGTGACCCGCAGGTCCTCAAGAGTTTCAAGGTGTTATCCAGACGGAACCTCGCGCTGGACATCCTGATGAACGGCGAGGGGCATGAAACGGTTACCGAGGTTGCTTCGGTCGCCGAGAAACTTCCCGAGTTAAGAATTGTCGTGAACCATGTATTGGGATATGACATCGACGGCAAACTTCCCGGCAAGAAATGGATCGATGCCGTCAAGCAGCTGTCGACGCACAAGAATGTTTACGTGAAAATTTCGGGCCTTTACCAGAGATGCGTACCGCAGCCGGCCACCCGGGACATCAAACACTATCAGGAACTGTTGGAAATTCTCTGGAACCATTTTGGAGAAGACCGCCTGGTGTACGGCAGCAACTGGCCCTGTACCAAGAAATCTGGGGATTACACCAGTTTCGTAAAACTGGTGAATGAATATTTTTCAGCCAAGGGGCAGGATGCCTGTGAAAAGTATTTCTGGAAAAATGCATCAAATGCCTATAACCTCGGACTCAAATGAACCACGACATTTTTCAGCTCTCCTGCAGAACTGGAAAGGTTGTTTTACCTTTTGGGATTCAGCTTGTTTTGATCCTGCGACTTGTCATCATCTTCCTGTGGTTCCCTGGAATGACCCGGTTGGGTTGGACCCAGGGTGACGTCGACGCAGGCAGGATATTTGAAATTGTTCAGGATTGCTGCCTCGACTGTCACGGGCCCGCCAGTGAAGCGGGGGTTAACCTGGAGAACCTGTTTCTGCGGGATCAAACGCTCAACCCGGATGCAATGGAATTGTGGATTCGCGTGGAGAAGGTGGTTTCGGCCAGGGAAATGCCACCCGTGTCAGAAGACCCGCTGGTAGCCGCCGATCGACAGCTGATCCTTGAACGCTTTCATGAGGCGTTCGTCCTGCGGAACGGGAAAGAGCATGTTGGACGGACCCTTTTAAGACGGCTGACCCGTTATGAAATCCAGAATTCCCTGGCTGATGTGTTGGCTGTCCACTTGCAACCGCCCTACGTTGTCAGTTCTGAACAAACCGGTCTGAATTTATCGACGATCGAGCAGATCCTGCCAGATGATTTACGGGGAGAATCCGGGTTTTCAAACGATGCCTATCGGTTGTCGCAAACCAAGATTCCCTTTGAAAAATTAATTGCCTGTGTTGACTATGCCTTGCGGATTTTTGAACAGGATGAGACTGCCTGGAAACAGATCACTGGTTTACGCAAGGCGGACGGGGATCTTTCGCCGGACCAGGTCAAGCGCATCCTCTCGGGTTTCTTGGATCGTGCTTGGCGAGGGCAAACTAGCGAACTTGAGCTGCAGAAAATCCTGAAAGTCTGGGAAAATGGCCGCCTCTCCGGTGAATCACCGGACAAAGCATTGTTGCATGCCATGAAAATTGCCCTTTTATCGCCGGGGTTCCTTTACCGGATGGAGCGATCCCGCAGCGCCGTTTATCCGTACGCCGTTGGGCCCAAGGAACTAGCTGTCAGGCTTTCGTTTTTTCTCTGGTCGACCAGCCCTGACCAGACGCTTTGGAATGCAGCGATTAATGGAAAACTGGAAACCGACGAACAACTGGTGCAACAGGTTCATCGAATGTTGAATTCGAAAAAGAGGATTTCACTCTCGGAAAATTTTGCTGCCCAGTGGTTAGGGTTTGATGATCTGCGCACCAATAAAATTTATTACCGTGGAGAAAACTGGACACGCGGGGTTTACGACGAGCTGCTTTTTGGATTCGACGAGTTGATCAGGTCTGACAGGAGTATCCTGGAAATGGTCGATTCACAGTGGGCTTACCTGCGAAATCGCAAGTACGGTGGCGCCAACGTCCGCAACTTGAAACGTGAAGGAAAGTACGGGGACATCTTCGAAGACCGGCGGGTGAGAACGGGGTTAAAGGTTGAAAGATTTTATTCCCCCCCTCAGCTTTACGAGGTTAATAATGACCAGTTTGGCGGTTTGCTGACCTCCAGCGGGATCATGCAGCTCACGTCCGCTCCCAATCGAACTAATCCCATTCGTCGGGGGGTCTGGATCCTGGAAAAGTTGATCGGGGAAGCCATGCATCCTCCGGAAAACATTCCCCCGCTCTCGGAGAGCATCAAGAAAATTCCTAAGAATCTACCCAGGCAACCTCGGGAGATTTTGAAACTTCATACGTCGCGGCCATCTTGCCGTGCTTGCCACCAGCATATTGATCCGCTCGGTCTTGGACTGGAAAACTTCTCTCCCGGGGGTGAGTGGCGGACTGCCTACCCGGATAAATCTCCGGTCAACAGCGAGGGAACCTTGCCCAATGGAAAGCCGTTTACCACTCCCCAGCAACTCAAAACCGAATTGTTGACGTTTTACCGTGAGAAAATCGTCGATAATATGGTGCGACGGATGCTGGCTTATGCCAACGGACGAAAAATATTTCCCCATGACCGGCCGGAGATTGAGCGAATCAAGAGGGTGTTACAGGAAAACGATTACAAGATGGTGACCTTGATCGAACAAGTCGTCCTTTCCAGGCAATTTCGCATGAGGCAGGATCAATGAAACAACCTTACCTGATCCCCCGCCGAACGTTTCTTCGCGGTGCCACTACGGCCCTGGCCCTGCCAGTGTTAGAGATCATGTCACCTGCCGTGAAGGCAAGCGATGTAGGCGAAAAAAAAGATCTCAGGCTTTGCGTGCTTTACAAGGGTTGTGGAGTGAATCCCTCTTCCTGGGATATCGTGGGAGGAAGTGAACACCGGTTTGAACTTTCCAGTATCCTCTCTCCCCTGGAGGACCATCGCCGGGACATTACGATTCTCAGTGGGATCGACAGTGATCACCGGGCCAACGGAACGCACGTGTCTGCCACGCTCGCGTTCATGACCGGGGATGTGAAAAAATCAAGATTCAAACAATCTTATTCCTTTGACCAGGTGATTGCAGACCAGGTCGGGGAAACGACGCCGGTCAAGTCGCTTGTCGTTCGGGGTGATCCATATATCGACAAGAACGATTCGAGTGAAAATTATCTTTCCTATGATCGCGATGGTCTTCCTTTACCGGTAGATGCAGACCCGGAAGTGGTTTTCAACCGCCTGTTCCGGGGATTCAATAACTCCGCCTTTCGCAGGAAAACCCAAAGCATCCTTGACGAGGTCAAGGAGAGTTACCAGGCCGTGCTGCGCAGAGCCAGCCAGGCCGATAAACGGGTGTTGGATCAATACTTGGAATCGGTTCGGGACGTGGAAAAGGAGATTTTGAAGTTTCAAAACAAGAGCCCGTTGGCCAAGGGCCGTGGAGATTCTGCGAAAGTGCGACCGATCACGGCGGCTCAACACATGGGGCAGAGAATCAAGGCCATGCTCGACCTGATCGCGATCGCTTTCTGGACCGATACGACGCGGGTGGCTTCCATGATGATGGCTCATACGGAAAGCCGCGGTCTCTATGATTTCATCGGGATCAATGAAGAATTCCATTACCTCTCGCACTTTGTGCGCAACCGGAAAGTCATTCCTCATTTTGACAGGATTAACCAGTGGCACACTGAACAATTTGCCTATTTCCTGTCAAGGCTCAAATCGCTGCAGGATGGGGACGGGACCCTGTTTGATCATTCCGTTGTCCTCTACGGTTCAGGGTTGAAACATGCCGATTACCATTCGGTTGCCGACCTGCCACTGGTTTTGTCCGGCGGGGGTGGCGATCAAATCAAGCTGGGCAGATTTGTCCGTTACCCGCATGCACCCAATGGAAACCTGATCTTGAAGATCATGGAAATCATGGGATGTCCCCAAGAGAAATATGGCAATGGAACCGAACCGATCCGGGGGATCAGCGAGACTGGGACTTTTCGCAAAGACCCGGTCGACGATGGAAACTGGAAAATAGTCGAGCAGGCCGACCAACAGATCGTCGTCCGAGGTTTGCTGCAGGTGATCGTGACCACGGATGACCCCAATCTTTATGTCATTCGCCTTTCGGACGGGAATCGGGTTGAAATCCGTGCCGGGTTTGGAAATATCAACGGTAACCGGATGGACTTGCATGTCGGCTCGGTGATGACGATGACTGGTAAAACCAAGAAAGTTTCTGGAAGCCCTGTGATCACGAACGTCGAAAAATACGTGGTCGAAAAATGAAACCGGTTTCATTGTGGAGCGGAATACGGGTTCACTTGTTCATTGAAAACTTGGGGGCATCATACAATTTCCGTAGCCGGTAGAATTCTTTAAAGAGTGACTCTCGGGTGGCCTGATAATCGGGGTCATCGTGAACACTTTTCATTTCCTGGGGATCCCGCTGGAGGTCAAACAGGTTCCACTCGTTGGATTTTGGAAAATAAATGAGTTTATGCTGTTGTGTGCGTACTCCAAAATGCTGGGGGACGCGGTGTTCCCCGAACTCGTAGTAGGCGTAGTAAAGTGATTCGCGCCATGCCACGTTGGCACCCGTCATCAGGGGTACCAAGGATTTCCCCTGGATTTCGCCCGGTATTTTTTCGCCGGCGACCTCGAGAAACGTGGGGGCATAATCGATGTTTTGTATCAATTCGACGGGACGAGAGCCCGGTTTGATTTTGCCTGGCCAGCGCGCGACAAACGGCATGCGAAACGATTCCTCGAACATCCAACGCTTGTCATACCAGCCATGTTCCCCCAAAAAGAATCCCTGGTCGGAGGAGTAGATGACCAGCGTGTTTTCGGCCAGCCCGTTTTCGTCCAGATATTTCAGCAAACTGCCGACGCTTTCGTCCACCGCGTTCACGGTGGCCAGGTAGTTTTTCATGTAACGCTGGTACTTCCAGCGCACTAGTTCTGGGTGTGAAAGTTCACCCGCGGCAAAGTTCTTGAGGAATTCTTTATTTTTGGGTCCAAAGTGGGCGTCCCATTTCTTTTTCTGTGCGGCAGTCATGCGGTTGTATTCCGGCGTGCCATAACGGTCCGGCTTGGGAAGTTGAACATTGCCCCGTTCGTCTTTTCGAACCTTGGCGTCATAGGCCCAGTCGAAATGTCGATCGATTTCCATTTCATTTTTTGACAGCGTAGCACTACGGTTCTTGTAGCGGTCAAAAAGAGTTTCCGGTTCAGGGATCTTGACTCCATCGAAAGCACCAAGGTGGCGTAACGCGGGAGCGAAGGTGCGGTGGGGTGCCTTGTGTTGGCACATCAGGAAAAAGGGTTTCTTGGAATTTCGGTTGTCCAGCCACTGGATGGCTTTTTTTGTGGTGAGGTCCGTGGCATAGCCTTCAAAACGTTTCCGGCTACCATCCATCTGGATGAACACCGGGTTGTAGTAATTTCCTTG
>JAYZFP010000078.1:0-12329 GCA_036336715.1 Planctomycetota bacterium | reverse complement strand
CATCAACAGTGCCGAAAACAGTTCGATCAACATTACCGGTCCCACCACCATCGTGATGTTGCGCTGGTGCCGACGCTGGTATTCGACAAAATTTGATTCGCCCACCCCATTGAAAAGAGGATAATGGACCACCTGGACGATCCAGATCAGTCCGACCATGAACAGTGTGGAGACCAGTTGAGAGAGGAAGATCGTCAGTTCCATTGATAGCGGGAGCATCTGGGCGGACTCACAGGTTAAAAAGGGTGCTGACAGCCAGGGCAGTAATAAAGGGTTCGGCCGGCCAATGATCTGGTTCGGACGGTTTGGCTGCAATTAGGGCAGTTGGTCGATTTGTAGATGTTGAGCCGTTCGGCAGTCCGGGCACGTCGAACCGGTTTTTGGTTCAGGTTCCGGGTAATGATCTGGTTGGCTTCCCTGCCGATCTTCAGAAGTTTGCAGGTCAGGTTCCAGAACCGATCGAAGGTTTCCCGATCCATGTGGCAGGCAGGGCTACCGGGATCCATCCCCAGCAGGAACAGGATTTCGGCCCGGTAGATATTACCGATCCCACAAATGACCGACTGGTTCAGAAGCAGGCTCCCGATTGCCGAGTGACTTTTTTCGAATTTTTGCCACACGACGTCGGGGTCCGCATCCGGTCTCAGGGGATCCTCTCCCAAGCGGGACCTCAGCTTTTGGTATCCCCCTGAATCCAACAATTCGCAGCAGTTGGGTCCGTTCAGGTCAAAGGACTTCTTTTTGCCAATCATGCGAACCCTGACCGCTCCTCGAGGATCGGGGGCCGGGTTGTCATGCAGACGGAACTTTCCGTAAAGGCCCAGGTGCACGTGCCAGATCCTGTTCCGGTTCCAGTGATAAAAAAGATGTTTGCCGTGGGCCGAAACATCCCTCAGGACGCTGCCGCTGAGCATATCCGCCTCCTTGGCAAACCGTCCCTGCGGCGAAAGAACGATCTGCTTTTGCATGGCAAACCACTTTTTGTGGTCGGCAGCGATCCTGTGAATGGTATGACCTTCGGGCATCCGGGGTGCCTTCAAACGGGGCGATGTTGTGAAACGGCAAATGACGATGGTTGAGCTGGCGAGGCAGCCCATTGTCCCAGGCAAAGTGGAACCGGCAAAGTGGCTACAAATTAACCCAATCCCTTGCTTGTGCTTTCCTTTTTTGCATTTGGGTCCTTTCTGGATAAAAATGGCACAGAGCGAGCAAAAAAATGGCTCCCTCTCCCACGTTTTACTTCCCCGCGACCGGGCTGCCAACGTTCGGGCCCGAAGCGCTGTTGGCATCCGATAAACTCCTGCCCCATGGATGCCGTTCACCAGTTTGCCGGTAACCAGTTTGGCGGGGAAATCACCCAGCGAAATGGAATCATGTCGCACAGAAAATCTCTCATGGCCACCCTGGCGGAGTTGCAAAAATTTTCCCTCGAGGAATCGGGCATTTCCGAACTCGAAAGGATGAAATCGAATATCGAAGGGGATTATGCCAACCTGCAGGAGGAGGCGGAACAGTTACGGAAGGACACCCTGAAGGGACTGGAGGCGGGGAACTTCGAGGTGCTGAACGCCTGTCGAAAAAAGACAGAACGTATCTGCAGTCGTCTGGAAGAACTGGATGATTTGAGAACAAAGATCACCGACCAGATCGAAAAAAAGACGATCCGTCAACGGATGACTGAGTTTCTTGGCGGAAGTCGAAATTATCGATTGTTGGAAATTGCAATTCCCAGCCTGATCTTTCTCGTGCTGGGCCTTCTGGCCTACGATCTGACGGCGGGTGATGACGCCGGCAGACCCCCTCTTTTGCAGAGTCACATCATCTACCTGATCGACCTGGGATGCTGCCTGGTTTTTCTTGGCGAATTTTTTCTGCGGCTTCATTCATCGGCCAACAAAAGGTACGTTTGGCGAAACCACTGGCTCGATTTTGTGACTTCGATTCCCTTTCCGGCCGGGGGACAGATGATTCGTTTCGGCCGACTGGCCCGGATCGTCAGGCTGTTGCGTTTTATCAGGTTCCTGCGGATTTTTCTCCTGCTTTGGCGGGGGCTCGACAAGTTCCAGGACATGCTGAACGTCAAGCTGATGAAAAAGACCATCCAGTGGTCGGTTTGCGTGACGATTGTCGGCGCTGTGGCAATCTACTATCTCGAGGGACGCTCATCTGCCGAAACTGAAATGGGGGCCGAGGAGATCGGCAACATTCCCCTTGCGATCTGGTGGAGTTTCACCACCCTGCTGACCGGCGGTTTCGGAGACATCTATAACCCGGTTTCGGTGATTGCCCAGGTGCTGACCGGAATCATCGTGGTTTCCGGAATGATCCTGATTGGTGTATTCACAGCCACACTGACCTCGGTTTTTGTGGGGGAGAAATCGGTGGAGCTGGAAGAAATTTCGCACCAGCTGGAAGACCGGATGGACCACCTGACCCGGTTGGCTGAAGCCAATCTTGACCGCGGCGAAACGCATCCTGAATGAGTGGCCCCTCTGCCCGCGTGAGAGAATTCGCCAGTCTTCGGTGTGTCCATCGTCCCGGGAATCTGGATCGCAAACCGGGGAAGAAAGTGGCGAGCACCCGCCAGCCAATCAGAATGATGAGTGAGGACGGAAGTTTGCGTGGTCGGCCTTCCTTCGAAGGACGTTCAAGCCGCAATCAAAAAGAAGACGAGGCGTGCATTGACTGGTGGCGTGATTCGAGCGTAGCGGTGCTTGAATTCTTTCTGCATGCTGCGGAAAGAACCATCCACATGAATCCAATACTTGCAACGTTGACCCCAGATTGTCACCACGACTCGTGCGGGCAACAAAAAAGGACTCACGCCTATTCAACGCAAGTCCCTTTAAAATATCGTTTTTGGATATAAATCTATCGAGTACCAGAGGCGGGAATCGAACCCGCACGGGGTTGCCCCCACTGGATTTTGAATCCAGCGCGTCTGCCAATTCCGCCACTCTGGCAAGTGTGAACCGTTTATGGAATCTGGCACGAACCCAATTATAGCCTACTGCCGGAGTTTGAAAAGTTATGTTCTGTTTTGATGGTGGATCGGGATTTCTGTGGATGTTGGATCGGGAATCGGCCCGGTGGGTAACGAGGCCCCGGCTGCAGCAAACGTTCGAGGGATCCGGTCAGCAAACCCGGGGTTGATTTCGGTCCCGCCCTTATCCGGAGACTGTCAACGGTATTTGAAACGGCTCCCATCCAACCGGCACTCATCGAACCGGCATCCATCGAGGCACCGGTTGATTCCCGGCTGCGATTTCCAGATCCATTGTTCCCGTGGACGGTGTCTGGCGATGCGATGCTCGATTTTTCTGGTGCTGGTCCGTGTTTCTGATACTGGTGCGCAAAGTCCAGGTGTTTTCCGACCGCCGGACCGGCAATACAGGCTATCCAGAATCGCCAGTTCTGCCCAAAATAAAGGAGTTCCGGTTGCAGCGGGTTTTCGCCCGATTGACTGGAACCGATCACAGGTCAATCACAGATCTTGAACTTTTCAAAGCAAAACACAGCAAACAGCAGACCGGTTAATGATATGGAATACAAAGGTGTCACGATCGTCGTCATCGTCCTGTTCGGATTGATGTTCGTCGGTGCATTGTTCATGTTGAAGCCTGATCCCCAGCAGGAGCAGCAAAAGGCAAAAGTGCCGGTGAAGCTGAAAGGCAAAATACCGGCGCCCCGGCCTGAAGAGGTGGATGAAGACGCGGAAACGGAGTTCACCGAATTGCCATCCGGGCTCAAGTACAGGATTCTGCGAAAGTCTGACAAACCAAAACCCACTCACGAGGATACCGTTGCGGTCGCTTACAAAGGCTGGACGAAAGGTGGCCAGATTTTCGATTCTTCCTATCGACGCGACCCACCCCACTTTCTGCTCAAGTCCCCGAACTGGGGTGTGATTGAAGGCTGGAAGGAAGGGATTCCGCTGATTGGCGAAGGGGGAATGCTGGAGCTGGAAATTCCGTATGACCTGGCTTACGGGGAGCAGGGTCACGGGCAGATCGGTGGAAAAGAGACGCTATGGTTCCAGGTGGAAGTGCTCAAGATTTTCGAGCAGCAATAGTGGCCTTCCAAACGCCACATCCGTTTTGCTGTCGCGGCTGCTTTTTGGGCAGCCGGTGAAAATCGTTCTGGCCGGGGTTAACGGCTGTTCCGCAGGAACAAAAAGCCGAAAACGACCACGAGAGCTGACAGCACCAGCCATCGTTCGTAGGTAATCGAATTGATCAGCTGTCCACTTTCATTTCCCAGCGTTGTCAGGTACTCACCACACTTGTCTGCCAGTTTTCTCATCATTTCATCCTCATGTCACGCAAAGGCCAACTGAACTGTAGTTTGATTTGCATGCTCCAGCTTTCAAGGGCAGGCAAAATGTCGGTGATCACGGAAGTGACTGCCGGTTATTCCGTTAATCCGAATTATCTTCAGGGGTGATTGTTGAAAAAGGTCCTTTTTGTCTGCATGGGAAATATCTGTCGCTCACCCACCGGGGAGGGGATTTTCAGGAAACTGGTTGAAGACAGGGGCTTGCTGGATGATGTTCATGTCGATTCCGCAGGAACCATTGGCTACCACGCTGGAGCCAGCGCCGACCGGAGGATGCAGCAGGCGGCGTCTGCCCGGGGGTACAGTCTGGAGAGCATTTCCCGCCAGGTAACCGCAGGGGATTTGACTCATTTTGACCTGGTAATTGCCATGGACCGGGAAAACCTGCAGGATCTCCAGAGGTTGGGTAGTGAAAACCGGGATGCATCCAACGTTCGTTTGCTGAGCGATTTCCTTGGTGATCATTGGCCCTCGGATGTTCCAGACCCCTATTACGGAGGAGCCTCCGGTTTTGATTACGTGGTGGAAATGATCGAAGAGGCTTGCCCGCCGATTTTGGAAGAGTTGCTGGCTGCAGGGGATGGAAAAAGTCCCTGAACGGTTTCCGGTTAGGGGAGACTGTCGGCGAAATGGAGTGGTTCCGGATTCCCGGTGTCAGAAGAAATGGGAGAACAGCCCCGGAGAAAAGCGTTGTCGATTGAATCCGACCTTCAAAAAGTTGTCACCGAAGAATTTGCCGGACGTAAAGTCACGGGTCTGAAATCGATTTCCGGGGGCTGCATCAACCAGGCTTTCCAGGTGACTCTTGATGATGGAGCGAGGCTGTTTATCAAGGTCAATCAAGCCAGCCTGCGGGAAATGTTCGCTGTGGAGTTTCGTGGGCTCCTGGCCCTGCAGGCAACCGGGTGCATTCGGGTTCCCAGCCCCGTGGCCTGGGGTCAGTCAGGGGCCATCTCCTACCTGGTACTGGAGTGGCTGGAGAGTGGTCAGCGGAGTTCCGACTTTTTTTCGATACTGGGACGCAGTCTGGCTGAAATGCATCTTTACCGGGGCGCGGAGGCATTCGGTTTTGAATGTGACAATTTCATCGGCTCCACAACCCAGCCGAACGGGTGGCAGACCGAGTGGTCCCGGTTTTTTATCGAGGTGCGTTTGGTGCATCAACTGACCCTTGCTGACCGGAACGGTTTCGAACTCGGGCCTCTGTTTACCGAGAGCGTTTGTGAGCGGGTACAGCACCTGCTGGGCACCTGTTGCCGGCCCAGCCTGATCCATGGTGACCTCTGGAGTGGTAACTGCATGGCCGGACCCCGGGGGAATCCAGTGTTGATCGACCCGGCACCCTACTGGGGACATCGGGAAGCCGAGTTTGGGATCCTGACCCTGTTTGGTGGTTTTCCCGACGATTTTTTTGCAGCCTATCGAGAGCGGTTTCCCCTCGATGAAGGTTTCGACGAAAGGTTACCCGTCTACCAGCTTTATCATTACCTGAACCATCTCAACCTGTTTGGTGCCACTTATCGGGATGCCTGCCAGGATCTGCTGAAGCGACTGGCCTGATCGGGAACGGATCGGCCTTTGTTCGGGGAAACTGCCTCGGTCCGCCGCTCAATCCAGGTTTTCCGGAGGGACAAATCCGCGACGCATCGTGTTTTCTGTCACGGTCCTGGGCAGCACGAACTGCAGCAGGTAGTCCTTTCCCCCCGCCTTGCTGCCAATGCCTGACATCTTGAAGCCGCCGAACGGTTGCCGCCCGACCAGGGCACCGGTGATTCCCCGGTTCAGGTAAACATTGCCCACCATCAACTCCCTGCGGACCCGTTCCAGGACTTCGGGACTGCGTGAAAAGATGCCACCCGTCAGGCCGTATTCGGTTCCGTTGGCTACCTCGATCGCTTCATCCAGATCCTTGACCCGGATAATGGCCAGTACGGGGCCAAAAATTTCCTCCTGGGCCAGTCTTGCATCCGCGGCGATGTCAGAAAAAGCAGAAGGAGGGACGAAGTAACCTTCCGTCGAGTGCTGCGACACATCGATGGAGACCACTTCTTTGCCTTCGGTCCTTCCCAATTCGATGTACGAGAGGATTTTTTCCTGCGCTGGTCCGTCAATCACCGGTCCCACCTGGGTGGCAGGATGCTCACTGGGACCCACCACGAGGCTCTTGATGGATTCTGAGAGTCGTTCCACAAACGAATCGTGTACGTTGTCCACCACGATGACCCGACTGCAGGCCGAGCATTTCTGTCCCTGGAAACCGAAAGCCGAGTCAACGGTGCCCAACACGGCCTCGTCCAGGTCGGCGTCGGTATCCACGATGATCGAGTTTTTGCCGCCCATCTCGGCAATCACCCTTTTTACCATCCGGGCGCCGCCGGCGCTGACTTCGCCTGCCCTGGCATTGATGGCCAGTCCCACTTCGCGCGATCCGGTGAAGACAATCAGCGAGACATCCGGATGCTCGACGATTCTCGCTCCCGCCGTTTCACCCCACCCGGGCGTAAAATTAGCAACGCCCGCTGGAAGGGAGACGGAATCCAGGATTTCCATCAGCCTAGCTGCGATTACCGATGATTGTTCCGCCGGTTTCAGCACCACCGTGTTGCCTGTCGACAACGCCGCCGCCGCCATTCCAGTCAGAATTGCCAGGGGAAAGTTCCAGGGCGCGATCACACCTACGACACCGCGGGGAATGTACTCAAAGCGGTTCTCTTCGCCGGGAACATCCGCGCCGGATGCCTGGTCCAGTTCGACGGCCTGTTCCGCGTAATAGTCCAGGAAGTCGATGGCCTCACAAACATCATTGGTCGCCTCACGCCAGGGTTTTCCGCATTCCAGGACGATCAACGCAGCCAATTCGAAAAAACGGACCCGCATCTGTCCGGCCGCCTTTTTAAGCAGTTCGGCCCGTTCGGCGGCGCGCGTCTGTGACCAGTTGCTGAATGCCTCTTTGGCCGCGGTGACCGCCTGGTCAACCTGTTCGGTCGAGGCAACGCTCACACGTCCAATGACTTCCGATTTGCAGGATGGATTGAGCGACTCGATCAATTCTTCGGTCGCCACCTGTTGACCACCGATGACCAGGGGGACGCTCTCTCCGAGACCGCCCCGTACTTTTACCAGCGCTTCCTGCATCCGGGTCCGGTTGTCCTCAATGGCAAAGTCAATCGGCGGTTCGTTCTGGAATTTCGCTTTCATGGATCTGGCTTTCGAAGGGGATTCCTCCCGGTTTGGATCCACAGGATCCGATCCGGTTGTGGAGGGTCCGGTCCCCTGGGGGTTATCGGGATCGGGTGAAGGACGGGACATGATCCGGTCAACGTCGACTCCGGCTGCCGATCCAACTCGCAGGAAGGAATCATTAGCCGTGTTTTCCAGCAATCGCCTGACAAGGTAGGCCATGCCTGGAATCAACTCTCCGTAGGGCATGTAGACACGCATCCGATGACCTTTGGCAACCAGCGATTTTTTTTCTGCATCCGCCATGCCATACAGCATCTGAATCTCAAACGAACCAGCCGGGAGGCCAAATTCCTCCGCTGTGGCAAGAGCGTGGGAAAGTGATCTCAAGTTGTGTGAGCCAAACGCGGGCCTCAGGAACTCGGTGTTTCGCATCACGAAGCGAACCTGTTCTTCGTAATTGGCATCCGATTCCCACTTTTGGCCATACACGGGAATCGGCCAACCTTCGGCCTGGGCATGTGCCGTTTCGTAGTCCCAGTAGGCTCCCTTGACCAGTCGGACCCAGACCGGTTGTCCCCTCTCCCGGGCCCAGTCCCGCAGGCTCACAAAATCACGCCCCGAATCCCGCAGGTAGCATTGCAGCACGATGCCCACGTCCGAGCGGTACCTGAATTCCGGCTCACTGAGGACTGTCTTGAAGATGTGAAGCGTCAGGTCCTTTTTCTCGTAGGACTCCATGTCGACATTGATGAAGGCGTTGTGCTCTTCGGCAACCCGCAGCAACGTCTTCAGTCTTGCACCCACCCGGTCAGCGACACCTTTGAAATCGATCGGATCAAAATGGGGATCCAGCGCCGAGAGCTTGACGGACAGGTTGACTCTCGGGATCCGGCCCCGGTCATCAAAGTCAATGACCGGGTCATCCGCCCAGCGGTTGACCTCGGGTGAAACCTGGAGCAGCAGATCCTGGTAGGCCGAAAAGTAGGCATCCGCTTCCGATTGGCTGGTGACCGCCTCGCCCAGGATATCAAGTGTAAAACCCCTGCCCAGTTTTCTCTCGGAGCGGGCTGCGGCAATGACCTCCCGTGCGTTGGTGCCAGCAATGAACTTGCGGGCAAAATTGGATGCACCCGCCCTCGCCAAAGAGGCAACCAGGGCCCGCGACCAACCGCTCCTGGAAAAAAGATTCATGCCGAACCGGAGAAACCATGGCAGGGCGTGGGAAGCCTGGTCCAGGTACTGACGGAGGTGTCGAACCACCAGTTCGTTGGTGGTCAACATGGGGAGAACGTCCACGAAACGAAACAGTTGAACCTTCAACTGTTCGTCCTTCATGGACCAGTCCATGATTCGTTCGTCCCACCATTGCCTCTGGAAAAACCAGGGGCGTGATCTTGCGAGCGTCGAAAAGAGCTCTTTGCCGACCGACTTGGTAGCAGCATCGATTCGATTGATCAGAGCCGGCGACAGGTGATCGCTATCCGGTATCGGGCTTTGGGTGGGTTCGGACAACTTCAGAAGAATGTACGGTTGCGAATAGAAACGGCACGGGCCCCATGCAATTACAATATCCACCGTTTTTTAGTTTGTAAAACCAAGCATAGGCCTTTTTTATCGAGCCAAACAGCTAGTCTATGATCCGGGTCCATTTTTCAGATGCAGACCGTTTTTGGCGGTTTTTTCCTTCGATGATTTCCAGCGTGTCGTCCGAATACAAACCGGGGTAATGAACAAAAACCGCGGCAATCAGCTTCTCATCCGGGGCCATCCCGTGCTCCGCAAAAAAAGGGGGAGAGCCCAGGACGCCCCCGCTGGACCAGTAACTGCCCAGTCCACGCACTTCGAGCGCCAACATCAGGTTCTGGGTGGCTGCCGACGCAGCGGCCAGGTGTTCCTCATTGACCTGATTGATCTTTTCCGGTGCCGCGTCGTTTTCCGGGATCCAACTGACCAGTACCAGCGCACCGCAGGCTTGCAGCATCCTGGGGATTTTGTTGGTGGGTTTGATGTCCGTGAAAAGCTCAAAAAAGCGGTCTGAAAGACGCTGGCAGGCTTGATGGAAAAACAGTGTGAACCTCCAGGGTTCGGCACATTCATTCCGCTTGCGGTCGTAATGAAAGGGGGCCCAACCGGCAACTCCAATCGATTCCGAAACCTGTTCGTCCCGGTTGGCGATTGCCTCGGCGGATAGCTGGACGGGACCGGGAGTGACTCTGAGCACTTTTCGCGTTTTTCGGTTGCGAATGGTCGAATCGACCGCGTGGATGGCAAGCTGCAGTTTGTTTTTGGTTTCGTCAGTCACTGTGAGATCCTGTGCGGGAAAAGACCCAATCCCCTGATTTTCTACCCCTTTCATCGTAACGCAAGGCCATCGGTTCATCCGGGAGGAGGCGGTCCACAACCACCAAGCCGCCAGAAATCCGGGTGCCCCGGAAAGTTTGCTGTCTCCGGGAAACGTGGGTTTCCGCCGAATGGATGGATTTCAGCAGGATTTGGGGCCCTCGCGAAACAGGGATTCGTGGGGAGGCTCACTGGACGCCCGAGTAGTCGCATTTTGGCAATTCGGCTATAGTGTCAGGGCCTCTGATGTACTGCCTCGAAAGACAGAATGCTCGAATCGCCGAAAAGAGAAGCGACCAAGCTGACAGACGGGTTTCGCAACATTGTTGATAACAGTTACGTGTTCAACCTGGTGCCTCCCCTGCTGTTGTGCAGCGCATCCATTGTCTTTTTCGCTTTTGTTTTCCACGAAGAATTCAATTTTTTGCTGGTCGTGGTGTCGGCGATTACGGCCATTGCTCACGGAGTAACCGTCTGTTTTGCCTACCGGGTTTCCGAGGCAAAGAAAACCGTCCAGGTCATCAATTTTGTTGCTTGCCTTCTCTACTTGGCACTGCTGACGACCGGTTTTGGAATCTACCCTGAATCCGAGCGGGGCCGGGGGATTGCCCTTCTACTATTCGGTGCTTCGCTCGCGTTTTCCAGCAAGCGGGTTTATTTGGCTTTTGCGGCTTGCTGCGTCACGACTTTGATCTGTGCCTTTTATTCTTTCGAAATTCCGCTCACCGGTCGGGACCTGTTTTACGCCTGCCTGATCCCTGCAGTACTCGGCTACTGTGCCTGCCATTCACGGGGTACCGTGCTGGATAATCTTAATTCCTTGTTGGTGGAAGCCGGTGTAGGCAGCAAGCGAGCTTCTGCGGCAGGCCTGGAATCCCAAAGTGAACAGGAAAAGCGGCCTGATTCAGATTCCCGCCGGTTGGGTGGCAGACGGGGCATTGACCGCCTGATGCGGGTGTTGCCCCAGGTTCATTGGGTTCGGCAGGACAACCTCATCACCTTCATCAGTCCCTCCTACGAGCAAGTCTGGGAATCCAGGTGTGAGGAATTGTATGCGGACCAGGATGCCTTCCTGACAAAAGTCCACCCGGAAGACCGCGATGCCTTGCTGGCGGCCATGGCCGACTGTTCGACGACTGGCCACTTTGATCATCAGTATCGACTGTTGATGGATGACGGACGAACCAAATGGATTCACGCCAGGGGTTACGTTGATCCGGAGGAACCGTCCCTGGAATTCGGTGTGGCTGAGGAGATCACGACCAGGCGGGAAACCGAACAGCAGTTTCGCAACAGGATTGGACAACTGGAAGCCAGGGTTGCAGAACTGGAGACCGAATCGGACGCGACCATCGAGGCGCCCTCTGATAATGCTCTGCTTTCTGCAGAACCTTCCCCGGCCCGGCAACTGGAAAGCCTGGGGCTTTTGGCTGGTGGCCTGGCGCATGATTTCAACAACCTGCTGATGGCCGTCCTGATTAATGTCGATCTGATTCAAATGGATTTGAAACGGGGAAAGGTCCCTGACGAGGAGAGGGTTGCCGACATTGAAAAAGCTTCCTTGCGTGCGGCAGAAGTCTGCAGTCAAATGCTCCAGTTCAGCGGCAAGGCACCCAGTGAAATGCACAAGGTTGATCTCAACTCGTTGATCTCCGATTGCGAGCAGACGATGCGTGCTACCTTGCGAGACGGGATCGAGCTGAAATTTGAGGTGCCGGTCGAACCATGCTGGGTCCAGGGGGGCGCTGAACAGATTCAGCAGGTCCTGTTCAATCTGATTACCAATTCCATCGAGGCTGTCGGTCAGTCAGGGGAGATCGATGTCACCCTTTCAACCGATTCGCTTTCGAACATGAATCTGGAGAATGCCTATATCGACCTGGGAATCACCTCAGGCCGTTTTCACGTGATTTCCTTCAGGGATGATGGCGAAGGAATTGACCCGGCCGAGTGGAAGCGGCTGTTTGAACCTCGTTTCTCCAGCAGGAACCCCGGCAAAGGCCTTGGACTGTCGACCGTGCTTGGAATCGTCAAAGGGCATCGTGGTACGATCCTGGTTGATTCGCAACCGGGTGGCGGAACGGAATTCAGAGTGCTCCTTCCGGTCCAGGAAGAGAAAGAGGAAGCGTCCAGGAGCGAGACTTCTGTCAGTGTTGTCTAGTTCCCGGGAAGCGGCCTGAACCGGTCTCGAGTGATTTGGTTTCGTGGTGGCTGTTCAAAAGATCAATGGTTGAACATGAACTCCCGGCTGCTGATCAGGCTCCAGAGAAGGTCTTCGATCACGACTCTTCTCGATTCTGTCGGCTTTGACATCAGGCTTTTCAGTTGGGCCATTTTTTTGGCTGACGGTTCCCGTGCCAGGCAGACGAGAAAAGCCCGTCGGATAATCTGCTCGTCGCTCAGACCCTCTTTGATCCATTGCTGAATCCGGTTCTCGGGAGCCGCCAGTTTCCGGTTCAGGGTGTCTCCAT
>JAYZFP010000077.1:0-11807 GCA_036336715.1 Planctomycetota bacterium | reverse complement strand
GCTGCAGGATGGCTTGCCGACGACCGAATCGCTGCAGGGTCGAATCCAGGACCTGAAGGAACTGCAGGAGCTGGAAAAGGCCAACAACCCGGTTCCCCAAAGTCAGCAGCCCCCGGCGGGCAAGGAAGCACCCGCGGCCCAACAGCCGGGGGCCAAGTCCCCTGAAACGCCGGAAGCGGCCAAGTCTCCTGAAAAACCGGAAGGGGCAGAGTCCCCGGAAAAACCGGACGCGGCCGAGGCCCAGGAAAAATCTGACGCCCGTCAGCCGGATGCTTCGCAGCCGGGTGCCGGCCAGGCAGCTCCCGCAGAGGGGCCGGCGGCCGCCGCCAAGGCAGCGCCTGTCAAAAAATCGGCAGCGCCCGTCAAAAAATCCCCCCGGCCATAATGAAAAGAGCCATAATCCAACGAGCCATATTTGGCCGGCCCCTATTCCCATCAGCAAGAATTGCCGTGCAGGGTACCAGGAGTTTGCTTGCCGGGCAGGGCGTCCGGTAACTGCAAAAGCTATCCAACGTCTCCCAGGTCGAGGACCGGCCCATAGCGGGCCAGTACCCGTTCCCGCAGGGGAGAAAAATCCGCGGATTGCAGCTCGGGATCTCCCGCAAGGATTTCACGAGCGTCCTGCCGGGCCTGGATCAACCGTTCCCCGTCGCGCTGCAGGTCGGCCACGTAAAGCGGGGGCATGCCATGTTGCCGGGTGCCGAACAGTTCCCCCGGCCCCCGCAACTGAAAATCCTTTTCAGCCAGCTCGAACCCGTTGTCCGTTTCGACCAGCGAGTGCAGGCGATCCCGCCCTTCCTCGGCCTGCTGATCGGAAAACAGGGCCACGAACCCGGCGTAGGTTCCCCGGCAGACCCGACCCCGCAACTGATGCAACTGGGCCAGGCCAAAGCGGCTTGCCGAGAGGATGGTCATCACGCTGGCATTGGGCACGTCGATCCCGACCTCCACCACACTGGTGGCCACCAGGACTTCCGTTTCCCCGCTGGCAAACCGTTCCATGGCCAGGTCCTTTTCGGTGGCGGACTGGCGACCATGCACGAGATCGGTTTTGAAATCGGCCAGCTCACCGTTGGCCAGGTTTTCAAAAGTTTTTTCCACGCTCTCCCAGGCGGAATCCTCATCCTCGTTGACCAAGGGCGCGATCACGTAGGCCTGTCGTCCCTCGCGAACTTTTTTGCGGACGAATTCCCACCATTTTTCCTTCTGGCTGTCCTTGCAGAGGTAGGTGTTGACCGCCGGACGGTTGGGAGGTTTTTCGTCGATCACGCTCACATCGAGGTCGCCAAACAGGGTCATCGAAACGGTTCTGGGAATCGGCGTGGCGGTCATTACCAGGTAATGCGGTGTGATCCCCTTGTGCCTCAGTACGGACCGCTGTTGCACTCCAAAGCGGTGCTGCTCGTCAACGATCACCAGCCCCAGGTGGTGAAAGGTGATCGTGTTCTGCAGGAGCGCCTGGGTGCCGATGATGATCCCCGCCTCGCCGTTTTCAATACGTTGCAGGGCCGCCGCTTTTTCCTTCCGGGAGAGGCTACCGGTCAGCAGTTCCACGCCGACCCGGGCCGCGGCCAGGCTGGTTCGCAGGTGACGAAAATGCTGGCGGGCCAGCGTTTCGGTAGGGGCCATCAGCACTCCCTGGTGGCCGTTGGCGACAGCCAGCATCAGGGCATAGACAGCGACGCTTGTTTTGCCGCAGCCCACATCCCCGTGCAGCATCCGGTTCATGGGGACCGGGCGGGCCATGTCGTTGCAGATTTCGTCGATGGACTGGAGCTGGGAAGAGGTCAGTTCGTAGGGAAAATACTTCTTGATGCGGGAGTCGATCAGGCCGCTGTTCTCCATCGGGGGAGCTGCCTGCCGGAGGCTGACCTGCTGTCGACGCAGCTGGACCGCCAGCTGCAGGGTCAGGAGCTCCTGGTAGACAAACCGGTTGCGGGCCGGTTCGATCTCATCGGGTGTTTCCGGGAAGTGGACGCCTGCGAGTGCCGATTGAATGTGGGGCAGGTCCTTGCTCTGGCGGTAGGAGTCCGGGAAGATTTCGTTGACCGATTCCAGGCAGGACCCGACCACCTGCCGCACGATTTTTCTCATCTCCGCCTGGCGGACCCCGTCGGTCAGCCGGTAGACCGGCAACAGGGAACCACTGGGGGGCTCGTCGTTCCCGTCTTCGATCAGCGTCAGCCGGGGATGGACCATTTCCAACCGGGAACCGGTGAACCTGGCTTTGCCGGAAAGCATGACCCGCTTTCCAATTTCGATCCGGTTGGCCCGGTAGGGCTGGTTGAACCAGATGCCTCGCAGCGAGTGGTTTCCCTGTTCCAGCAGCAGGTAAAAAGTCGAGCGGCCGCGACCCTTTTCAAGCAACTCGAAATCCCTGACTTCCCCGATAACGCTGCCGGTTTCCTCATTTCTCATTTCCGAGATCGCCCTGACCTGCGAATGGTCCTCGTAGTCACGGGGAAAAAAGAAGACCACGTCCAGCCCGCGATGCAGCCCCAGCCGGGCCAGCGTTCTGGCCTTGAGTTTTCCGATGCCCGGAAATGCTTCCAAAGTGTCAAACAGGCCGGGGGAATTCATGGATGGAAGTACCAGTGTGAAAAACGGTCAGTGTAAGTCATTCCCGGCAGCCGGTCGGGGGAAGGGCCAGAAGGAAACCGGTGATTTTTCCCGGGAATCATGCACAAATCGGCAGCGGGACCGACAATTTTTACCGAATTTTTCGGAGCGGGGAAACTTATGAACCCATTTTGCGTCGAAGGCCCCATCTGGAGATGCATTTTTGCATCTGCCCCTCCGGATCAATAGTCTTTGTTGTCCGGTAATCGAGTCACTTCCGGGCCGTCTTCCTCTCTCCTCGATCTGTCCGTTCCGGCGTTCCTCCATTCGACTGACAAATTCGTTGCAGACCGACTTCATCAACCGATGGCAACCAGATTTTTACCTGTCCCATGTTTCGTTTTTTGGCACAGTTTTGGGCCTCCTGGTTTGCCGGATGCCACGTTTTCGGCCCGATTTGAATCAAGGAATCATCATCGCGTGGTGCAGGCACCTCATTTGTTCAGCAAACGCAACGCCCGACGGGGTAACGCTTGTAGGGATTGTTGTCCCAAACCTTGACCCGATGGAACGTTAGAAAACCCGTGCCCCGGACGGATTCGTTTTGGCATCCATTGTGCAGATGTTATCCCGCATCAGCACCATGGCTCGCAAGAGCTGTAAACATACTTTGGGAGGGAAGTAAACATGGCAAAGAAGAAAAAAGTCGCTCGCGACTTTGATCTGATTGAAGAGGATGGCCTGGAGATCAATGGCTTTGGTACTCCAGGTGACGAACGAAACACTGCTAACGAATCAGGGGCCGAAGAAGAAGCGGAGTCGAGTGAGGACGACGACGATTCGGTAGATGACCCCGTCCGCATGTACCTGATGCAGATGGGACGGATTCCCTTGTTGAACCGTGACGAAGAAGTTGCTTCGGCTGTCGAAATCGAACGCACCAAGTTGCTCTACCGGAACAGCATGCTGGCAACGGATTACATGCTGAACGGTGCGGTCGACTCGCTGGAAAAAGTAAGGGACGGCGAACTGCGGCTTGACCGGACGATCGAGGTATCGGTTACCAACACGGCGGAAAAGAAACGAATCATGAAAAAGCTGGTTCCCAACGTGGAATCCCTGAGGGCGATGCTGCTTGAGAACCGCAAGGACTTCAAGGTGGCCATCAGCCTGTCTGCCGGCGAAAAGGAAAAACGGGAAGCCTGGAAGCGGCTGGTACGGCGGCGACACAAGTGTGTCCGGCTGATCGAGGAACTGGACCTGAGGACCAACAAGATCCAGCCACTTTTCGAAAACCTGGTCCAGATCAGCTCGCGGATGCAGGTCCTGACGCAGCAGATCCAGGAAGCCCAACAGGGTGTCCTGGTCGGTGGCCGCTCCAGCGAACAGCTGAAAACGGAATTGCACCATTTGATGCGAATCACCTTTGAAAGCCCGCTGACACTCCAGCGGAGAATTCGCCAGACACGCCGTTACCAGGAAGAACACGATGCGGCCAAGCGGGTGCTCAGTGCGGGCAACCTGCGGCTGGTGGTTTCGATCGCCAAAAAGTACCGGAACCGGGGTTTGAGCTTCCTGGACCTGATTCAGGAAGGGAACACCGGCCTGATGCGGGCGGTCGACAAGTTCGAACACGCCCGGGGATACAAGTTTTCAACCTACGCCACCTGGTGGATTCGGCAGGCAATCACCCGAGCCATTGCCGATCAGAGTCGCACAATCCGGGTGCCGGTCCACATGATCGACACCATGAGCAAGGTCCGCAACGTGAGCCGCGAACTGGTCCAGGAACTGGGCCGGGAGCCGACCGCCGAGGAAACTGCCGAACGGGCAAACCTGTCCCTGGACGATACCCGCTGCATCATGAAAATGGCCCGCCAGCCGTTGTCCCTGGACCAGCCGGTAGGTGATCACGATGACAGCTACTTCGGTGAATTCCTTGAGGATTACCGGGACGACGATCCGCTGTATGACACACATCAGCAGGCCCTCAAGAACCGGATCGAAGAAGCGATGGAAGCCCTGAATTACCGGGAACGCGAGATCCTCAAACTTCGCTACGGCCTGGCCGACGGTTATTCCTACACCCTGGAAGAAGTGGGACGCATCTTCTCGGTGACCCGGGAAAGAGTCCGGCAGATCGAATCCAAAGCGGTTCGCAAACTTCAGCAGCCCTACCGGTCCCGCAGCCTGGCCAGTTTCCTCGATGGTGCGGAAAGTACCTTGAGCGGCCCGGCGGCGGATGCCCCGGTGTAAGAAAAAGAAACCCCCACCGATTTTCCCCTGGCGGGAAAATCAGAACACTCCTGACTGACCCTCCTCGAATCCAATTCCTCCAGAAGTGACCTTGGCCAAGTCACTTTAATTGGTGCTGATCTGGCCACCCGAAACGTAGCGTTCCTCCAACGCTACGTTTCTTTTTTTCTTGACTCGCCGGGCTGGAAAAACCTTACCATGCGGCCTGTTTCGCGCGCTTCATCAGCTGGCGCCGCCTTGGGTTTTTTCTGGACGCTTTGCCTCTGTCGTTCTGTCCCAACCAGCGGGTCTCATTCGCGGGCCCACAGTGATTCGGGAAGATCAAGCGGTTCCAGGATGGAATCGATTTTTTTCAGTTCTTCGTCCGAGAAGCCCGTCTGTTGGACACACTGGCAATTGGCCTCGATCTGTTCGGGACGACTGGCGCCGGTGACCACGCTTGTGATTCTGGGGTCCCGAAGAATCCAGGCAATGCTCATCTGGGCCAGTGTCTGTCCCCGTTGCCGGGCGACCTCGTTCAGTTGGCGGACAATTCCGATGGTGTCTTCGGTCACCTCTTCCGGGCGGAGGGGGCTGTTGGGCTGGGAAGCCCGGGAATCGTTGGGCATGCCATCGAGATACCGGTCGGTCAACAGACCCTGGAACAGCGGGCAGAAAGCGATGACGCCCATCCCGGTTTCCCCGGTTGTCTCCAGCAGGCTGGATTCGATCCAGCGGTTGAAGAGCGAATAGTTGGGCTGGTGGATCAGGATTCTCTGGTAATGGTTGTCCCGGCAGATTTCAAACGCCTGCCGGGTTTGCCCCGTGTTGTAGCTGCTGATGCCGACATAGAGAGCTTTGCCCTGGCGGACCGCGGAGTCGAGTGCACCAAGGGTTTCCTCAAGCGGTGTGTCGGGGTCAAAACGATGGCTGTAAAAAATGTCAACGTAATCCAGGCCGAGCCTGTCCAGCGACTGATCGAGGCTGGCCAGCAGGTATTTCCGTGAGCCCCATTCCCCGTAGGGTCCGGGCCACATGTCATAGCCTGCCTTGGAGGAAATGATCAACTCGTCCCTCGGGAAATCCTTCAGGATTTTGCCGGCATTGATTTCCGCGCTGCCAAACGGGGGACCATAGTTGTTCGCCAGGTCAAAGTGCGTGATCCCGCAGTCGAAAGCGCGGTACATGATGGCCCGCTGGTTTTCGGTGGGGGTCGGCCCACCGAAATTGTGCCAGAAGCCGAGGCTGATTTCCGGGAGTTTCAGCCCGCTTTTGCCGCAACGGCGGTAAGGCATGCGGCCATCGTATCGGTTCACGTCGGGTATGTATTTTTTCATGATTTCACTGCCGTGAAGGTGTGGCGGAATTCCGGGGCGTCGGTTCAGTCCAACTGTTGACCGGCGATCAACATCTTTTCGACGGCCTCTCGCCCGCTGCAGCCGATTTCAATGCCGATCTCCCCCGCCTTTTCGGTGATGTCAACAATCGTGGCATCGAGGAGGTCTTCCGGTTCGACCAGCGGCTGCTCGGGCGTCCCCTTGGCGATGGCAATCGCCTGGCCGAATTTGGTAGGAGTTTCAATATCGTAAATGCCACAACCGACAATGCCGATGCGGGTCAGAATGGAACAGTACTGTCCCTGGTGCCAGCGGTTGCTGATGCCAATGGCACTCCCGTTTTCGAATTGCATGGCTTTGTGAACGGAATAGGGGAGTTGGCTCATGGGACGGATACCGTAAAGTTGGGGATGGGAATGCATGGCCCTTTATTGTTTTTTCAATGTAAATTCTTGACAAGCTAGGTGGCCCCGAGGCGAATAAGGGGTTAGATTGATCCCATCCTGTACCCGTCCATCTGCCAGGTGGCGATTTTCACAAGAACAGCCTTCTTTTCCAAACGGGCTCCGGAAGATTGGCCCCGGAATGGAACGGTAGCTGCCGGTTTTTGAGATGTCCGTTGAATCATTCATCCCGTTATGGATCCTGGACGGGGCAGCTTCGCAGTATCAGCTTCGCAGTGTCAGCTTCGGAGGGGCGGGTGATGATTGCGACTGCGAACCGGGTGAACAGTGACTGCCGAAACGAAACATGGGAGTGGTGGAGTGAGCGAAGAAGAAAAAGAAGCAACCAAGGAAAACGAACTCAGTGACCCGCTTACCGACGGCGACAGTTCGTCACCCAAAATGAAAGATGAGGAAAAGAGGATACTGCTGGTTCCCTACCCCAAGATCATTTTTCTCTATCCGACATTCATCGTCTCACTGGTGAACGCGATCGTTCTCTGTTTTGCTGACAATCCTGTCGAGGTGGGCCAGGTCACGCAAACCGCGCAGATCCTGTCCTTTGTCTTTCTCGGGATGTTGGCCGCAAATCTGTTGGTCATCGGTTTCGATTTTCCCCGGGCGACTTCGTTGTCACTTTTCCTTGCCGGTGTGGCTGTGTTACTGGGCGGTTTTCTGATTTCCGTCTATAGGCCGGAAATTCTGGGTGGCCTCAGCAAGTTCATTGCCAGCCTGCAGCCCTTTGCCAACGCGACCTTTTACTGGTGCTTTACCTCAGTGCTGGGGCTGATTTACGTAGCGGTGGTCTTCAGTGTCCGTTTTGATTACTGGGAGGTTCGGCACAACGAGTTGCTGCACCACCATGGAATCCTGAGTGACCTCAAGCGTTACGCGGCTCCCAATTTGCGAGTGGACAAGGAGATCAATGATGTCTTTGAATACCTGTTGCTCCGTTCCGGTCGCCTGATTCTCCATCCGAGTAACGAGAAGAAGGCAATCGTCCTGGATAACGTGCTGTTCATTAACACCAAGGAAGAACGATTGACCCGGTTGCTGGGTGCCATCAAGGTGGAAGTTCGCCGCTGATCCCGCTGCTCTGCAGGCCGGTATTGGTACGGGACAGTTTCCCTTTGACGTTCGGAATGAAAACCTTCCCGGTGCCTGCCAGGAATGGGTGGCAGGTTATCGGCAGAATGCTGCCTGAAATCGCGGCTGAAATCGCGGTTGAAATCGTTGCTGGAAAGGGAGCAGTTGTTACGGGTCGAGCCGTTGCAGGCAGGGCTGTGCCACTGTTGGTTCGGCCTGGCCGGATGCTGAAATTGAGAGAAGCGGTTGCCGCCAGGTAAGAGTGGAAACCCGGCTTCCGGAAAGAAATCTCGCCCCCCAACCGATGCCCTTCGGTACACCCCTCCGGGCAAATAGTCGAATATTCCCCCCTTTTTGGGGTTCTTTTCGTCCGAAACGCCTCACTTTTCTTCTTAAAAACAAACATTGCGTTCGTCAAAACGGTTCAATTACAATGAAACCGGACGGAGTTCAGGCCCTGAGAATGGAACTGAATACGGAACAGGGCGTGGTGCGGACTGGGAGATACCCTTTCGCATGCTTCCGATGGTGATCAGACGGTCATGGGTCCGGGTAACGCGATGATTCAAATCAAGAAAATCGGTACCGAAGAAATTATCCTGGAGGTGAATGCCGATACCTTGCAGGGTCACGATTTCAACGGCATGGATCTCGCCGGCGCTGATTTCTCCAAACACGATTTGACCGGAGCCGTTTTCCGCAACCTGCGCATCAACCGGGCGGTTTTCCACGAGGCCTCTCTGGTCAAAGTCCGTTTTCAAAATGTCGCCGGCAACTCGGCCGTGTTTGACCACGCGGATATCACGGGGGCAGAGTTTTCCGATACGCCTTTTGAGAACGCTACCTTTAACGTGTGCCAGGGCGTTGGTGCCAACTTCCGCCATACGAAGTGCCGCAAGGCCTCTTTCAGAAAGGCCAACCTGAAAAACAGCGACTTCAGTTTTGCCGATCTGCAATGTGATTTTTTCCAGGCCAACCTGGCGGGCGTGAACTTTGTCAATGCCGATCTTTCGGGGGCCAGTTTCAATTATGCCGATTTGAGGCGATCGGACATGTCCAGCGCCAAGATCATCGGCACTGATTTTGAACACGCAAAAATGGAAGGATCGATTTCGACGCATGGTCGGGTATGGGGCAGCGGTGGATCCTTCAAGCAGAAAATCAAACGCCCCTGGTGGCAAATCTGGGGAAAACAGTCCACCTGATTTCCATCGGGTTGGCCCCTTCTCTTCGCTTGCCCCGGATTCTGCCTGACACAGGTTTCTTCTCGGTGCTAAATTCCCGGGTGCTAAATTCCCGAGTGCTAAATTCCCGGGTGCTAATTTCCCGGTCGCCAGATTTTCTCGCGCTAATTTTTCGGACGAGAGGTTTTCAGGCACTCGGGTTCCCGGCGTCAAGATTGATCAGGAGTAGGGTTAGGTGAAACGACCCCTGGTCGGCACCCGGTGAGTGCCCCCGGATTTCTCAACCTTGGGTGGCCCGATCCTGTTCTGCCGGTGAGCGTTGATCGACGCTTGCCGGTCCCACTGTGGTGCCTGGCATCCAGCCCCAAAACACAGCAGACCAGCTCAAACCGCAAACCGTCTACAACCTCGAAGTTCAAAGACAACACGTCTTCAGGGTCACAAGCAATGGATTGCTTGTGCATAATTATTATGCCGATGACATCGCAAAGATTGCTGATGGCTTTGGTTATTTTAGAGCGTTGAAAAGGGCCCACGGTTCAGCGGGAAAAGGAAATGCGTGGCATCATATCATTGAGCAAACACCGAACGCTGGCAAATTCACTGCACAAGCGATGCACAACCCCGCAAACATAATCAAATTGCCACACGGAAAAGGAACGATACAAGCGAAAATCTCCGGCTACTACAGTTCCAAACCAAGATGGACAGGTGGGTTGACTGTGCGTCAATGGATTTCTCAGAAGTCGTTTGCTGAGCAATTCGAGTTTGGCATAAAGACCATCAAGCAATTTGGCGGAACAAAGTATTTGCCAAATCATATGCAATGGGAAGGAAGAACAATGATTGAAGAACTGGTGAGCCAGTACCAATCGAAAGCAAAAATTGCAGCATCGGTCGATTACTCAGACACGAACTCGGTGCGGCAGCTTAACGCATCGGCGGATCGCATGCGTGCAATTGTTGACGAGGTTGTGAGCCTTGGAACCGACGCAGTGATGGCATTTACTTGCCTTCTGGATAAAGAACCTGCGGCTTCTTGGGCTGCACATCATCTTGTCGAAAAGGCTGAACTCGATTCGGCAACGCTTTCACGATGTTTCTCTCGTGTGGAGCAGGCAATGACGGATGCTGAAGCTAGAGGTGATATCGCAAACGCAATGGGTGAAGAGATGTGGCTCAATGAATGGAAAGCGAAAAAGGCTCCTCCCGTGCCTTAAACGACACCACTGCGATAACGAAAAAACTGGAGGGTATTTAGCGTTCAAATACGAATACCTGGGACGCCGATGCGGCTCGCATTTTGCAGGGACATGTGGACCAATAGCGCAACGGATTGCTTGTGCATAATGCTTGCCGCCTACTGCGGAAAAATATAATTGCAGAATGGGGCGATGAATTCATGGATGGATTGCAAGCGGCTCAAATTATCCCAAAGAACGGCTGGAAGTGGGCACCGGATGCTTTACATAAAACCATTGATAAGGATAAAAATGTCGGGTTGATGGATGACATCGCTAATGGCTTTGCATCGACCCCCGGGCATGCTGGCACACATACACGGGCGTATGTGGATGATGTTATCGACATCATGAAGGGCCGCACCTCACGAGAATCAATAATCGAAGGAATCGACGAATTGAGGGACTTGATTGACGCAGGAACATACAAGTGAAACCGACTTCGACAGTTTACGTTCTCAAACCAGAACTTACCGACCCACGGTTTGAAGGCTTTGTGTTCGGGGATAAAGCGTCGTCCGTGCTGGGGCTTGAACGAGCGTATGATGATTTCCTAGTCGATGATGCAGAATCTCTAGATTGGCGTCCAAGAAGACTTAAAGCCGCATGGAAACCACAACCTGTTACTGGACCGGTCAATCCTTTTAACGATTATCCATGCTTAGAAGTTGCAAAGCCGGTATTGAGCCGTCGCGCAGTTGATGTCCTTGGCGACATGCTCATTGATAATGGTGACCTTCTGCCGTTAAAAGCAGATGCAGGAGAGTACTACGCGTACGTTTTAATGACGAAGCTTGACGCCCTCGATGTAAGAAAATCACGGTTGCGGCGATCATCCCCGGACAAAACGGCAGTCGCAATCCGCTATTTCGCGTTCAAGAAGTCCAAGCTTGCCAATGCATCAATATTTCGCGTTCCTGAGCATCCAAACCTCTATTTGATGACTGACTGTTTCAAGGATCGTGTTGAGCAAGCGGGGCTCAACGGCTTTCGCTTCATCAAGGTGTGGCCATTGCCCGAGGAAAGCGACTGGAAGCTGCAAGAGGCGGTGCGCCGAAAGAAGAGTAAAGCAGTCAAGTTGGTTGGCCAGGCGTTGATTCTGCGATTTCGGCTGAAGAAGGATAAGGCAAGCACTCACGAGATGAAATTGGCAGCAGAAATTCAGGATTCCTTGGCATCAAAGCTAAAGGTTGAGGCGTTACAAGACCGCTACTGGGGATCGATCGAGGTTGCAGAAATCGAGGATGGCGAGTTTCGAGCGTTCTGCACCTGCCCTGATTGTGATGAACTCGCCGAGTATCTGACGGAGTGGTTTGAAGAGGTCCCATGGGAATATGATTTCGACCTCGTCAAACGATACGGCAATCTTTACGACCAGAAGGCAAAAGAGAAACTTATCACGATCCGAAAGGCTTCTGCTTAGTTGTGGAAACGACAAGAAAAGAGGAAGGCCATCTCTACCAAGGACCGATTATTTTCGGTTCAGGTGGCCATACCCTGTGTTTCACCGCAGAGGCGATCGCGCCGGCAGTCTGTCCTGGGGTGAGTGGTGGCTAACCTGTTTTCCGGTCGGCCGGTTTTTGGTTGGCCCGTTTTGCTTCGGAATGGGCTTCAGTTTCTGGGCTTTGGTTTCCGGTGCGTTCGATTGGCAGTCACCGCTGGCGCATCCACCGCAGGAACCATCGACACAGCCCACCGGCTGAAAGTACCCGGGCCAAAAGC
>JAYZFP010000076.1:0-13695 GCA_036336715.1 Planctomycetota bacterium | reverse complement strand
AATACGGGACATGCCCATGGACTGGCCCGGGAGACCATCATTCTGCCGGTATTGGCCAGGGACGAAGAATCCGAAAAGACGACCCAGGAATCGATGTTTAATTTTGTCAGGCTCAGTGATGGAGGACGTCCCCGTTTTGAGGGAGCCAGGTCAGAGGTCGATCTGATATGCAGCCTGGGGCAAGAGCTCCTCGGACGACAGCCAGTGGACTGGTCGGAGTTGCGGTCTCACGAAAATATTCGGAAGTGGATCGCCCGCGTGGTTCCCGGTTGGGACGGGCTGTCCCGGATCGAACAGCCGGAAGGAGAGTTCCAGATCGAGGGCAGGACCTTTCACCAACCGGTGTTTCCCACGGAAAACGGCAAAGCAATGGTTCACATTCACCAGTTGCCCGAGCTGAAGGGGAGCGAGGAAGAATTTCGGCTGATGACCGTTCGAAGTGAAGGGCAGTTCAACACCGTTGTTTATGAAGAGCACGATATTTACCGGGGACAGGATCGACGTGATGTGATCCTTATGCACCCGGATGATATGGATCGTCTTGGCCTGGCGGATGACCAGCGGGTCAGTGTTGAAAACGGCACCGGAAAACTGGAACCGATCCTGGCCCGTCGCTTTCCTGAAATCAGGGCGGGGAACGTTTTGATGTACTACCCTGAGGCCAACGCGCTGGTATCGCGAAATGTTGACCCGAGATCGCGCACCCCCGCCTTCAAGGGCGAGCTGGTAAGGGTGCGGGCTTTGGGAACCAATTGATCCGGCGGTTTGCCGTTTCCCGGGTCAATGGTGCAGGTCAAAAAAATCCAATTGGGTCAGGCGGAATCAGGCCTGCTAGGCACCTGCCTCGCCTCCACCAAGATTGCCGCAGATAATGGCGATCAGTCCAAAAAACGTCATGATGCCAAACGGGATCCACAGTCCCCTCGTGATCGCATAGAAGGGGATGTAGACGATGGACAGGCAGAGATAGCCCTGCAGCGGTCTTTCAAAAAAAGCGGTGATGGTGGCACTCACCATGGCCGCCAGGCTGAAAAGAAGGCTCATCCAGAAGCTGACCCCGGTGACGTCGAAATCCTCGATCTTGTCCAGTTGGATGACGGTGAAAACTGCAATGCCGAGTCCCAGAGCGATGATCACACCCATCACGATCGCGATGATGTAGGAGTCACCCTCGTCACCAAATTTTTCACCTTCCGCGGAAATCGGCATGTCATCGATTTCCTGTTCGGCCTTGTACATCATTTTTTCGGTTTCGCTCATCCCTTCCATCGCGAGTTCATCGTCGTCCATGCCATCGTCAAAACTGGCGGTCACCTGTTCACCCGTGTGCAGGTTGAAGCCGCATTGGACGCAGATCAGGGCCGAGGGAGAGACAGGCTCGCCACAGCTGGGGCAGGTAGGACCCGACTGAACGGATTTGACTCCTTCTTCCGCGAGGATGTCCTCCAAGGGGTTGTACTTGGGAACATTGGGAGCGGGGGCTTCCAGTTTCAGATCATCAAAATCCGGGGAAGGAATGACGAGAGCCTGCGAGCATTTGGGGCAGCGTACTTTCTTCCCGGCCAGCTCATCCTTTGCATTGAAGGACTGTCCGCAGTTGCAGGTGACTTTGATTGGCATATTTATGTGGAAACTGTACGGGGTTCGCTTTGGTTCGGTGGTCGCAACGTCCATTTTGAACGGTAACCGGGGTTTCTTAAAGGATGAGCGGGGTTTTTTTGGTGTTTGGCTCGGAATCGACCGTGCCAAATTGTCACATTCTGCAGAATTGTTCCGTTTCCTGCAGGGAAACGCCCGGATGCATGTCAGGACTTCAAGGGATAAAATCCAGCTTTGGTCAGGCTTGTCGAGCTCCGGATGCGGTGCCGGCCGGGATTCGAATCGCCGTTTTTTGCGAAAATCGACCATGAAACCGGGGTCCGCGCGGAAGGGTTGAGGAATTGGCGCGGAATTTGCCCTAGTGGTCTGGCTGATTCGAAATCTTGCAAAAATGTCAGAGGTCCTGCCTCTTTAACTTCACAATTCAGAAAAGTGCTACGGGAGTTGTCAGTCAATGGCTACAGCTACAAAGTCAAAATCAAAGAAAAATATTGGTGTTGAACCAGTCGGCGACCGAATCCTGGTTGCTCGGGATTCTTCAGAAGAAACCACCGCTGGCGGGATTGTCCTTCCGGATTCCGCCCAGGACAAACCGTCCCAGGGAACCGTTTTGGCACTCGGGACCGGTCGATTGCTGGCCGATGGGACACGCAGTGAGTTTTCGGTTCAGGTAGGTGACAAGATTCTGTTTTCCACCTACGGCCCTGAAGAACTCTCTTACGGAGACGAGGACTACCTGCTGATGCGTGAAGACGACGTACTGGCCGTCTTTGAATAGATCCAATTCCCGTTCTCGGGCCCGCTGCCGATGGCCCGCGTGGTTGCTGCTCCTCGAAGAGGATCGAACCAGCGGAACTTGCCAGCGAATGCCGGAGATTACGAAACAGGAAAAAGTTGAACCGGGACACTGCAAAACAGAAGTGCGAAACAAAAGTCTGTTCCGCAAAAGCAGTTTACCCCAACCGACAAATGGCCCCCGGGTCAGCGACCGGTTCCCCTGCAACGAATTGAGCAGTTGAACCTGGAAACGAAAAAAACAAACCAGAAAAATCAACCGGAGAATAACCATGGCAAAAATGATTGCTTTTGAACAGGAAGCGCGGGAAGCGATTCGAAGAGGTGTTTCCAAACTTGCCCGAGCGGTCAAGGTGACGCTCGGACCCAAAGGCCGAAACGTGATTCTGCAGAAGAGCTTTGGCTCACCCACGGTAACCAAGGACGGCGTGACCGTCGCCAAGGAAGTCGAATTGGAGGACACCTATGAAAATATGGGTGCCCAGATGGTCAAGGAAGTTGCGAGCAAGACCAGCGATGTTGCGGGTGATGGAACGACCACGGCCACGGTCATGGCCGAAGCGATTTTCAATGAGGGACTTCGATCCGTTACGGCGGGAGTCAACCCGGTTCAGATGAAAACCGGTATGGAAGCTGCTGTTGCAGACCTGACCCAGAAACTGGGCAGCATGTCCATCAAGGTCAAGAGTGAAGGCGAAATGAGTAACGTGGCCACCATCGCGTCCAACAACGATCGGGAAATCGGCGACCTGTTGGCCGGTTGCATGTCCAAGGTCGGTAAGGATGGTGTGATCACCGTCGACGAAGGAAAGAGCCTGCAGACCGAACAAGAGTGGGTCGAAGGGATGCAATTCGACCGGGGTTACCTGTCACCCTACTTCGTTACCGATTCCGGTAGCATGGAATGTGTTCTGGAAGATGCCTACGTGCTGATCTTCGAGAAGAAAATCACCAACATCAAGGACATCGTGCCTGTCCTCGAAGGTGTGGTCCAGCAGAACAAGCCGCTGCTGATTGTGGCAGAGGATGTCGAAGGGGAAGCCCTGGCGACCCTGGTGATCAATCGTCTGCGGGGCACTTTCAACTGCTGTGCTGTCAAGGCTCCCGGCTACGGCGACCGTCGAAAGGCCATGTTGGAAGACCTGGCCATTCTGACCGGTGGCGTTGCGGTTTTCGAAGCACTGGGAATCAAGCTGGACAACCTGCCGCTGAAAGACCTTGGCCGGGCCAAGAAGATCATCATCGACAAGGACAACTGTACCGTCATCGAGGGTGCCGGCAAGTCCTCGGACATCAAGGCTCGCATCGACCAGATCCGTCGCGAAATTGAGAATTCGACCAGCGACTATGATCGGGAGAAACTGGAAGAGCGACTAGCCAAGCTTTCCGGCGGTGTTGCCAAGGTTAACGTGGGTGCCGCAACCGAAAGCGAAATGAAGGAAAAAAAGGCCCGCGTTGAAGATGCTCTGCACGCAACCCGTGCCGCTGCTGAAGATGGTATTCTTCCCGGTGGTGGTGTGGCCCTGCTGCGGGCTTCGGCCAGCGTCAAGCCTTCCGAGGATTTGAGCGAAGACGAGTTGATCGGTTACAACATCATTTTGCGGGCCTGTCGCGCTCCCCTGACCATGATCGCGGAAAACGCGGGTCAGGATGGCGGCATCGTTTGTGAAAAAGTTGTTACCAGCAAAGGCAACAATGGTTACAACGCCCTGACCGATACCTATGAGGACCTGATCAAGGCAGGTGTCATCGATCCTGCCAAGGTGACCAAAACTGCTCTTGCCAACGCTTCCAGTGTGGCAACCCTGCTGTTGACCAGTGATGCCCTTGTCGCCGAAATTCCAAAGGACGACAAAAAAGGTCATGGCGGCCACGACGACATGTATTGATCCACCATGATGTGATCAACCATGATGTGAGCGGTGTTCCAATCACTGACTCGCTGTTTGGCTTCATGAAAAACCCGGCGGAATCCGCCGGGTTTTTTTGTGCTGTTTTTTTATGCTGCCGGAGGATCTCCCACGGGCCAGTTTCTTTCGCTAAAATACGGTTCGTTTGTGCTTTTATTTCGAGTTTCCACCCGCCCAGATACCGTGACCGCATTTTCCGATATTCCAAAAATCCAGTACGAAGGTCCGCAATCCACCAATCCCCTCGCTTTTCGCTGGTACAACCCGGACGAAATGGTCGAAGGGAAAACAATGAAGGAGCACCTCCGGTTTACCGTCTGCTATTGGCATACTTTTCGGGGAAACGGCAGTGACCCCTTTGGAGGTGGCACGATGCAGCGTCCCTGGGATGATGGATCGGAATCGGTCGAAAATGCCTGTAACCGGGCCCGTGTGGCTTTTGAATTTTTTGAAAAACTGGGTGCTCCCTACTACGCGTTTCATGATCGGGATGTTGCCCCCGAGGGGAGCAGCTTCGCGGAGACTTCGGCCAATTTTGAAACGGTAGCGAGGGTACTCAAGGAGGAGCAGGAGCGGACCGGTATCCGCCTGCTGTGGGGAACCGCCAACATGTTCAGTCATCCCCGTTACATGCACGGTGCAGCAACCACCTGTAATGCGGATGTTTTCGCCTACTGTGCCGGCCAGGTCAAAAAGGCGCTCGAAGTAACCCATGACCTTGGAGGTGAAAACTACGTGTTCTGGGGCGGACGGGAAGGCTACCAGAGCCTGTACAACACGAACATGAAACGGGAGTTGGACCACCTGGCAAAGTTCTTCCACATGGCGGTCGATTATGCACGGGAAATCGGTTTTCAGGGGCAATTCCTGATCGAACCCAAGCCGAAGGAGCCGACCAAGCACCAGTACGATTCGGATGCGGCGGCCTGCCTGAACTTTCTGCGAGCTTATGACCTGATGGATCATTTCAAGCTCAATATTGAGACCAACCATGCGACCCTGGCGGGGCATACCATGATGCATGAACTGGAATACGCAGGCATGCAGGGTGGGCTTGGCTCCATCGATGCCAACACGGGTGACCTGATGCTCGGTTGGGACACCGACCAGTTTCCGACCGACTACTACCTTTGCACCCAGATCATGCTGGTTCTGCTGAAGTACGGTTTGGCACCGGGTGGAGTCAACTTTGACGCCAAGGTACGACGCGAGAGTTTTGAGCCGCTGGACCTGTTTTACGCCCACATCGGTGGAATGGATGCATTCGCCAAGGGGCTCAAAATCGCTGCAGCAATCCGGGCCGACCAGGCACTCGACAGTGTGGTTGCGGATCGATATTCCAGCTTTGATTCCGGGATCGGCAAACAGATTGAACAGGGGGAGGTCGGGTTCAAGGAACTGGAGGCCTACATTACCGAAAAAGGGGAAGTGGAGGCCAACCGAAGCGGTCGCCAGGAATTGCTGGAGCACATCGTGAACCGCTACATCGATTCAGTTCAGTAGGAATTCGATCCGGCAGGACTCAGAACAGCACACGGCAGCGAATGGTTCCATCGATCGACCTCAGTTTCTCGAGAGCCAGGTCGCTGTATTCCGAATCCACGTCGAGCACCACGTAGCCGAGGCCTTCGTTGGTCTGCAGGTACTGGGCACTGACATTGATGCGGTTGTCCGAAAAGACATTGTTGACCGCAGCGATGATTCCCGGAACGTTGCGGTGGATATGAAGCAGACGGTGAAAGTCTGTCTGCTTGGGGAGGGCGACTTCCGGCAGATTTACCGAAGTGGTCGTTGTTCCGTTATCCGAGTATTTGACCAGTTTTTCTGCGACCTCCAGACCGATGTTTTCCTGCGCCTCCTGGGTGGATCCACCGACGTGGGGTGTCAGGATGACATTGTTGAGGCCCCGCAGCGGTGAAATGAATTCATCCGAGGAACTTTTGGGCTCAATGGGAAACACGTCAATGGCGGCCCCGGCCAGGTGCCCCGACCTGAGTTGATCTGCCAGGGCATCGATGTCGACGACAGTTCCTCGTGAAGCATTGATCAGGATGGAGCCCGGTTGCATGGCCTGCAACTGTTCTTGCCCAATCATGTTGCGAGTTTCTGGAGTCTCCGGAACGTGCAGGCTCACGATATGGGATTTTTGAAGCAATTCCATGGGGGATGTCATCTGGGTGGCATTGCCAAGAGGGAGTTTCGTGACCGCATCAAAAAACAAAACCTTCATCCCAAGTGATTCTGCCATCACGCTGACCTGGCTTCCGATGGCACCATAGCCGATGATGCCCAGCGTTTTGCCGCGAATCTCAAAAGAGCCCTCGGCGGTCTTGGTCCAACCCCCCTCATGGCAGGACCTGTTTTTTTCAGGAATCCTTCGCAGCAGGAGAATCGCCTCGGAAATGACCAGCTCGGCAACACTGCGGGTATTGGAATAGGGAGCGTTGAAAACGCAGACCCCCTGGTCCCGCGCGGCCGCCAGGTCGACCTGGTTGGTGCCGATGCAGAAACAGCCAACAGCGATCAGGCGGGGGCACTGTTCGAGCACCCTGCGGGTCAATTGGGTCCGGGAGCGAATGCCCATGAAATGAACATCCTCGCATTTGCGGATCAGTTCCTCTTCGCTGAGCGCGGTTTTGATCGACTCGATATTGGTGTAGCCTGCCGCCTGGAGCACCTGCTCGGCTGAGGCATGGACCCCTTCCAGGAGCAGGAATTTGATTTTGTCTTTGTCGAGCGAATTTCTGCTCATGGGAATTTGCTTTCCAGATTACGGCCTCGGGTTTGCCTGCTTCAATCATCGCAGGACCCGCCAAATCGGCAAGTGCATTCCCTGGTTCCAGGAATTGAACAGGATTGTTGCCAAACGGGTGCCGGCGGACGATTGGAAGGTTAAACTAATTGGGGGATGTACGTTTTCGTGAACCCTGTTATTCCTCCCCCGTTCCAACGGCTGGAAAGGTCACCGTTTTGGGTGAAATGAAATTCAACAAACGAACCTTGCTGGCAAGCTTTGCGTTGTTAGTTCTTTTTGCCCGGGTGCCGGTGATTTGCGCTCAGGTTCCGGTGAACCAGCAATCCCGCGATTTTCTTCTCGATCACTGTGCCGACTGCCATCAGGGGGAACAGGCAGAGGGTGGATTTGACCTGGAGAAGCTCGGAAAAAACCTGGCGAAAAAATCTGAATTTGCCAAATGGGAACGGGTTTATGATCGTCTTTCGCGTGGTGAGATGCCTCCCCCGGAAGCGGATGCCCCCGAGGCGGCCTTGCGAAGGCGTTTCCTGGCCAGCCTGGAAAACGGGTTGACTGCTGCTCACGCCTCGTCAAAGGGGACCCGTTTACGGAGATTGAATCGGCGTGAATATGAAAACACTCTCAATGACCTGTTGGGAATCCGTTTGAAGCTGGCTGATCGTCTCCCCGAGGATGGACGGTCCCATGAATTTGACAACATCGGATCCGCCCTCGGGCTATCGATGGTCCACATGCAAAAGTACGTCGAAACGATACGTTTCGCGCTGGACGAGGCCATTGCCAAATCGACCCGGGCTCCGGAAGCAGAGACCATTCGTGGGAGCTATGCAAAGACCCGCGAAGCTGAAAAATTCCTCGGCAAAGTCTGGAAGGAACTTCCCGATGGTGCCGTGGTCCGTTTTTCCGGTGGGGGTTACCCGTCCGGCATGATTCGTTCCACACGGGTCCGGCAGGCTGGCAAGTACCGGATCCGGGTTACCGGGTACGCCTACCAGAGCGGGGAGCCGATTACTTTTTCGGTGGGTGGGACAACCTTCCAGCGCGGCGCCGAGTTGCCGACATTCGGTTATTTTCAGTTCTTTCCGGGCAAACCGCAGACCGTGGAACTGGTGGCGCAACTGGAATCCAACTACATGATTCAGATCGAGCCTTACGGCATCCAGGACCCCCAGCGTTACAAACGCCAGTCGATTGCCGACTACGGAGGGCCTGGCCTGGCAATCCAGACCGTGGTGCTGGAGGGGCCCCTGATGGACCAGTATCCCAGCCGGGGGCATCAACTGATTTTCGAGGGAATCCAGCGAAAGGAAATCGAGCCGGCCGATCCCCGTCAGAAGGCAAAATCATGGTATCGACCCCGCTTTGAAATTGTCTCCCAGGATGAGGCAGGGGACGCCCGACAATCCCTGCAGCGGGTGGCGTCATTCGCTTTTCGTCGTCGGTTGACTGCAGACGATATCGATCCCTACCTCAGTCTGTTTGAATCCGAGAGAACAAAGGGCGCTTCTTTTGAGGAAGCGCTGCGACAGGCAGTTACTGCCGTTTTCTGTTCCCCGAGGTTCCTTTTCCTGGATGAAAACCCGGGCCAGCGGGATGATTTTTAGGTTGCTTCGCGCCTGAGTTACTTTTTGCATCGCTCGCTGCCCGACCGCAAGCTCTTGCGGGCCGCATCCAGCGGTCAGCTGAGTGGCCGGCCCGACGAGATGCGTCGGCAGGCCCTGCGATTGATGGAGGATTCGCGGTTCGAGCGGTTTCTCAGGGATTTTTGCGATGCTTGGCTGAACCTGAGGGAAATGGATTTTACCGCTCCTGACGCCCAGCTCTACCCGGAGTTTGACCCTTACCTCCGGTATTCCATGCCGCTGGAAACCAGGGCGTTTCTGGGGCAACTTTTCTCCGATAACCTGCCGGTTGAAAACCTGGTCAAATCCGATTTTGGAATGCTCAACCAGAGATTGGCCGCCCATTACGGGATCGAGGGGGTGAACGGGCCCGAGATCCGGAAAGTCCAGTTACCTGAGCGGAGTGTGCGGGGAGGCTTGCTTTCCCAGGCCAGCATTCTCAAGGTCTCCGCGAATGGCACCCACACCTCTCCCGTAGTGCGGGGCGTGTGGGTAATGGAACGAATCCTGGGGGAAACTCCCCAACCTCCCCCTCCCGGGATCCCGGGCGTTGAACCTGATGTTCGCGGGGCTGCCACACTCCGTGAACTGTTGAAAAAACACCGCAGCCTCGGCACCTGCAATCGCTGTCACCAGGCGATTGATCCACCCGGTTTTGCACTCGAAGCCTTCAACCCGATCGGTGGTTTTCGCAAACGTTATCGCTCGCTCGTTGAAGGTGAAAAAGTGAATCTCATGATTGGCGGTCGAAAAGTCCGGTACCGACTGGGGGCCCAGGTAGACGATTCGGGGCAGACCGGTGACGGAAAAAAATTTCGGGATTTCGAGGAGTTTCGCACCCAGCTGATCCGAAGCAGGGAACAGCTGGCCTACACGTTCGCCAGCAAACTGTTGACCTTTGGCAGTGGCCGCGAGCTTGGTTTTTCGGACCGCCAGGCGATTGAAACCATAGTCCGTCAGGTTGCTGCCAACGGCTACCGGGTTCGTGACATCCTTTTGGCAGTCGTCAGCAGCCCTGTTTTCCTGAGCAAGTAGTTTTCCATGAATCCATTTCAGTTTAACAATCGCAAGATCCACCGACGGCTGGTTCTCAAGGGGGTGGGTGCCTCGGTGGCGCTGCCCTGGCTGGGCGCCATGAGTCCCGCACTGGCTGACCGGAAAATCAGCAGGCCCGTTCGCCGATTCGTGGCCATGAATGCCGGACTCGGTTTTCATGCCCCTTTCCTGTTCCCGGAAAAGGAAGGACGGGGTTTCCGGCTGACTCCCTACCTCGAGCAACTGGAAGATCACGTGGGGGACCTGACCGTGATTTCCGGTCTGTCACATTCGAATCAGAACGGCAGCAACGGGCACGCTTCCCAGATGACCTGGTTGACCTCCGCCGAACGGCCGGGACTGGCAGGATTCAAAAACACGATCTCGCTGGATCAGCTGATTGCCAACCAACTGGGAAATCAGACCCGGCTTCCCTGCCTGAACCTGACCACCACCGGCGGGTCACTTTCGTGGACGGCAAACGGGGTCAACATTCCGGCAGAGCGGTCTCCTGCCAAGTTGTTCCGGAGGCTTTTTGTGGACGGATCGGAAAAGGAAATCCGGGAAGAAATGAAGAGGCTTGGGCAGGGCAAAAGCATCCTGGATACAGTGCGGGTGGACGCGCAAAAACTGCAAAAGCGGATTGGGCCCGCAGACCGGCAGAAACTGGACGAGTATTTCTCTTCCATCCGGGATCTCGAAAACAGGATGCAGCAGAGTGAAGAGTGGACCCAAAAGCCCAAGCCGAAAGTGGATCGGCAGCCACCTGCCGATGTCCAGGACCGGAACGACATCCTGGCTCGACAAACACTGATGTACGAGATGATCGTGCTGGCCTTGCAGGCTGATTCCACGCGGACGATCACATTTGATTTGGGTGGCATGAATGCCGTTCCCAGCAACATCCGGGGGGTCAAAACCGACTGGCACAATCTTTCCCACCATGGCAAGGACCAGAACAAGATCGATGAACTGAGGTTGATCGAACAGGCCGAATTTCGGGTCTTTGGGCAATTCCTGTCCCGCTTGAAAAACCTGGGGGAAAACGGAAACCGCCTGCTGGACCAGACCGTGATCCTGTTTGGTTCCAATCTCGGCAACGCTTCTTCCCACAGTTGGCGAAACCTGCCGATCCTCGTAGCCGGTGGGCCTTTTCGACATGGTTCCTACGTGGCTCATGATGAAAAGAACAACACGCGCCTGGCGAATCTTTTTGTCGACCTCGCAAGGCAGGTCGGGGTGAAAATCGATCGCTTTGGCACCAGCGATGCCGTGGGCATTCGGGGACTGGAAGCGGTGGGCTGATCGGGAACTGTCCCCATCCAGTCGACTGGATTCCGTCTTGGGAGTCCCGCTTCGGTTCTGGCTGTTCCCCGGCAGGCAAGGGAATCTGCCAGTCCCCACTCACACCTGCCGCTGTGGCAATTACAATGAGCCCATCGTTTCCCCTGAATGGTGCCGCCTTTCCCCGACTCAGTTTGAATGTCCAAGAAACCGCTGGCGGCTCAATCGCTTTATTTTATCCTGCTCACCGTCCTGATCGATTCGATCGGGTTCGGCCTCATTATTCCAGTCATGCCGGAACTGTTGGGGGATTTGCTGCACGAACCGGGCGGTGGTCCGGTGAACCAGGAAAGTCGCGAGGTGGCGGAGTCTCCGGCGACGGGGTCCGGTCAGGTCACTGCGTCTTCTGCCGCCAAGTGGGGTGGTTACCTGGCTTTTTGCTACGCAGCCATGCATTTCCTGTTTGGCCCCCTGATCGGGAATTTAAGTGATCGTTGGGGGCGCCGTCCGGTGTTGCTGGTCTCGCTGGGGGCACTGGCGGTGGACTACCTGATCCTCGCTTACGCGACCACTCTCTGGGTCCTGTTCCTGGGACGGATACTGACCGGCATCTGCGGTGCCACTTTCTCCACGGCCAACGCCTACATCGCTGATGTTTCGGATGAAAAAAATCGTGGCAAGGCATTCGGGCTGGTGGGTGCCGCCTTTGGAATTGGTTTCATTCTCGGGCCGGCTATTGGTGGATTCCTGGGAGGCCTGGACGTCCATGCTCCTTTTTACGCCGCTGCCGGCATGGCCTTCCTGAACATGCTGTACGGCTTCTTTGTGCTGCCGGAATCCTTGAAAGAGGAGAACCGGCGCCCCTTTTCGTGGGCCCGTGCGAATCCCCTGGGGGCCATCCGCCAATTCAGTCATTTCGGCGAGATTCGCTGGTTGTTGGTGGTCAGCTGCATGCTCTTTTTTTCCCACGTCGTCTACCCGAGTACCTGGAACTATCACGGTGCGGATCGCTATGGCTGGGGGAGCCGGGAAATCGGACTTTCGCTGATGGCCTTCGGGATATGTTCGGCGATCGTGCAGGGTGGTCTGATCGGCAGGATTCTCAAGAAGCTGGGGGAACGGAATACCGCTTTCCTGGGGATCAGTTGCAACATCATTGCCATGGCGGGTTTCGCGTTGTCGTCAACAGGATGGATGCTGTACTGCTGGATCCCGCTCTCAGCGCTGGGGGCAGTGGCAACACCGGCCATCAAGTCGATCATGTCCCGTCGGGTCTCCCCGCAATCACAGGGGGAGCTGCAGGGAACCCTGTCCAGTCTGCAGGGAATCTCCAACATGGTCGGTCCCATTGTTCTGACGCAGGTTTACGACCGGTTTGCCAAAGGGCTTGCCGGATTTCCATTTTACGGTTCGGCTTTTCTGTTGGCGGGGCTCCTGTTGTGCGGTGCCATGTTGCCCCTGTTCTGGGGAACCTCCAGCCTGCGGGATCTGGATGAGCCGTGAGTGGCGAGCAGGTGGTCTCCGGGAGCGATGACTCACGAAGGGTCTGCAGGTATTTTGGGAGAGGCTGATTGAAGGACTGTGGCGTCAACGCGGATGAGGGTGCCAGAATCCGATAGGTATCAATTCGGAATTCCATTTGAAAGGGAGCTGATTGTGAAGAAAACCACATGGATTCTTTTGAGTTTCGTTCTGTTTGCCAACGGAGTGGAAATTTTGGGCCAGGAGTGGGTACCACTGTTTGATGGCCGGTCGCTCAAGGGCTGGGTCCAAAAGTGGGGACAGGCGCGGTATGAAGTGATTGACGGCGCGATCGTGGGCAAGACGGTCCCGAATACCCCCAACTCCTTTCTGGTGACGGAAAAAATATACGGAGATTTCGAGCTGGAGCTGGAATTCATGGTTCACCCGGAACTGAACTCGGGAATCCAGATCCGGTCCAACAGCCTGTCGGCATATAAAAACGGAAGAGTGCACGGATACCAGGTTGAGATTGATCCTTCGGAACGGGCCTGGAGTGGTGGAATCTGCGATGAAGGACGGCGTGGATGGCTGAATACCCTCAAGGACAACAATGCGGCTCGCTACGCTTTCAAAATGAACGGCTGGAATCACTACCGGGTGCGGGCAGTTGGGAATCGGATCCGGACATGGGTCAATGACGTTGCGGCTGCCGACCTGCAGGACTCCCTGACAGCCAGGGGCTTCATCGGTCTGCAGGTCCATGGCGTCGGGGGCAGGAAAGACGAATTGACCGTCCGTTGGAGAAATATTCGAATCCGGGAAAACCCGGAATCGTTGGAGGAAAAGGAACTGCCGGCTGAAGGCCAGCCAGGGAAAATTTTTGCCGGGAACGCCAAAATCAGGAAACTGGCAGCCGGTTTCATGTTTACCGAGGGACCGGCGGTTGGGCCTGACGGAAAGATTTACTTTAACGATATTCCCAATTCCAGGACGCATGTTTTTGATCCGCGAACCGGAAAGACAGCTGTCTGGAAAGAGAGCACGGGACGGGCCAATGGCCTGTTCTGGACCGCCAATGACAAACTGGTTGCTTGTGAAGGGGGAAACCGGAAACTGACGATCACGTCAGATGGCAGAACCCGCGTCGTAGCGGACCGATTTGAGGGCCAGAAGTTCAACAGTCCAAATGACGTTGCGCTGGATACCGTCGGAGGGATGTATTTTACCGATC
>JAYZFP010000075.1:0-56830 GCA_036336715.1 Planctomycetota bacterium | reverse complement strand
AGGCACATTTCGAGGAGGTCGCCGGCGGCCTGGGGTGCGACGTGGACCGGGTCGGTTCCTTTCAGGCCAGCATGGGAGTGGGCATCTTTGACTATGACGAGAACGGCTTTCTCGACATTTTTCTGACCCACTACGAAGAAGAATCCAACACGCTTTATCAGAATCGGGGTGAAGTCGGTTTTTCGGATGTTTCTGCCCGGGTTCGCCTCTTCACTCCCACCAAGCCTTGGCTCGGTTTTGGCACGATCATGGCTGATTTCAACAATGACTCGCTGGCTGATATCTTTGTGGCCCAGGGCCACGTTAACAACACGCCCCTCTACAAGGGCAAGCAGAAGATGATTGCCGGGCTTTACGCTTTTGACGGCACGATCTTTCATGAGTTGACGGGGAGTGCCGGTGAATATTTCAGCAGAAAATTCATCGGTCGCGGAACCTCCTGTTGTGATTTTGACCAGGACGGTGATTGGGACCTGATGGTGAACCACCAGAATGACCAGGCTTCGCTGCTGAGGAACGATTCCCCATCGGGACATTTCATCAAGCTCAGCCTGATCGGAACACAGTCCAACCGGATGGGCATCGGGACTTGCGTGACGGTCAAATCAGGCGATCGGGTTCTCTACCACGAGTTGGTGGGGGGAACCAGTTATGTCTCTTCCAACGAGCCTGCACTGATTTTTGGTTTGGGCGAACGGGGTCAACCCTGCGAGGTGCAAATCCGCTGGCCAAGCGGCAGAGCGGAGACGATGACTGATGTGGTCGTGGACCAGTCCCTGGTCCTGGTGGAAAAATGAACCCGCCAGGAAGGTGCGTGGTTCAAAACGGCTGAACGCCGTATCAGGATTTCCGGTTGATCCATTCAGGTTGATCCACGAGCGTGAACGCGACTGGGTCTTGGACCGGGTGATTAAAAAGGGAGCCCCATGGGCTGGCTTTCAACCGCCCAGCCAAAGGGCTGCTATGATGGATGTTGGAAGGGCATCCTACCCGGGGTGATCGATGAGAGCTTGCAGGATTCAGAAGATGCGCCGCTGTTTGACCGTTTTCATTTTGTTGCAATTTTTTCTTGCCGGCTTGCCCGCAGGTTTTTCGGACGATGCGCCGCTCCAGGCGAAGGGGCAACCACCCAATATCATTTTTATCCTGGCGGATGACCTGGGCTGGTCGGAACTGGGCTGTTATGGGAACCGGTTCCATGAGACACCGCATATTGATGTCCTGGCGCGGGAAGGAATCCGTTTTCAGCAAGCCTACGCCTCGGCGCCTGTCTGCTCACCCTACCGAGCCAGCCTGTTGACCGGGCAATATCCCGCGCGGCATGGCATCCTCGATTACCTGCGGCCGGATGCCTCCCGGTCCCTTGCAGACAGTGCAACGACTTTGCCGGAACTGTTGAAAACCAGTGGCTATGCTACCGGCATGATCGGCAAGTGGCACCTGTCCGGTTACCGGCACCATGGCGCCGAGTTCGAGCAACAGCCCAAAGATCACGGTTTCGATTTTCAGATCGGAAATGAGGTCAAGAGTGTCGGGAATGGAGCCAACTTTTGGCCGTATGTTTTTCGCGACCAGAAAATTCGCTGGATCAACTTTCCGGAGAACCGGTTGGGAGAAAACGAGTACCTCATCGACCGGATGAACCTCGAGGCAGTGGATTTTATTGAACGCCACCAAAACCAGCCTTTTTTCCTTTACCTCAGCCATTACGCAACGCACACGATACTCAATGGCAAGCAGGCACTGGTAAAAAAATATACCCAAAAGCATCCGCCGGGCAAAAGCAGTCGCTCGCGCTGTTACCTTTGCGAGGATAACGGCAAGGGAGAAGGCGACCCGGATCATCACTGGGCCGCCGACCACAATCCGCACCTGGCAGCAATGCTGGAGAGCATCGATCAGGGTGTTGGGCAGATCACACGAAAGTTGAAGGAACTGGGGATCGACGAAAATACGATCATCATTTTCACCAGCGACAATGGGGGCGAGGGCAATGTCACCAGCAACGCGCCTCTCTCGGGCGGAAAGAGCCGACTCGAAGAAGGTGGCATACGGGTTCCCCTGGTTGTCCGTTGGCCGACCAGGATCCCGGCAGGCCATCTCAGCCACCAGGTCACGTGCAACATCGATTTCCTTCCAACACTGCTTGAAGCTACCGGAACCCGTTCCCGGCCAGTTCAAACCGTGGATGGGATATCAATCCTTGGTAACCTGACCGCACCGCATCGGGTCAACAACAGACGCAGCCTTTTTTGGCATTACCCGCTGGACCGACCCCATTTCCTCGGGGGAACATCGGCGGGTGCGTTACTCAAAGATGGTCGCTGGAAAATGATCCTTTCCATGGACGGCCATCAGGTTCGCTTGCACGATCTCGCCGACGACCCTTCAGAAAAAAAAGAACTTGCAGACTCCCACCCCGGTCGATTGCAGGAACTGCGGAGGGAGTTGCTGGAATGGCGGAAAGCGATCGGAGCCCGAATCCCGGCGCCCCCAAAGATGGTCGAGCCAACCCGGTTTCGACTTGGGGAAACCTTTACCGGGGGGACCATCAGCCAGAGATGGCATTTCACCGAGGGGTTTCTGCCGCACGAGGGACGCCTGAAACGTGCGACGGATGATCCCGAACCCAAACGGGTTTTTGTCAAAAAGCCGGAGTTCAAGGATTCGATGATCCGATTTGATTTCAAGCTTGGCAGGGCCAGCGAAATCAGGCTGATGACGGGTGCCCAGGGCGGATACAACACGGTGGTTCACATTCGTCCTGACCAGTTTTTCATCCAGACTGCGGTCGACAGGAGTGTCCCGTTTTTTCCGAGCTACCAGGGATTCTGTCAGTTATCACTGGAACCCGATTCCTGGTACACAATGACCGTCGAATTCCTGGAGGATCAGGCCATTGCCAGTGTCCAGACCGATGGCAGCACCGATCGATTTGCTTTTGCCCGGCACCCGATCATCAATCGTACCCGGACCTACCTGGCGTTTCAGGCCAGCGGTGGTGGTCAGTTCGATAATTTTGAGTTGCATGATGCCAGGCAGGCCAGGTCCTGGGGAACGGAGCGACAGCAGGAACTGTTGCAAACGCAATCCGAGCGAATCCGGATTGCCGAAGAAAAGAGGCGAAGCCTTCCTGGCACGCCTGCATCCATCAAGCAGGAGTATGATTTCCGCAAAGCGAATACGATGGATCGCCTTTATCGGACCGACGCCCATTACCGGGAACTTTTGGCCCGCATCGAAGCCGAGAAGAAACGGCAGCAGGAGCTCTACCCCCAGGTCTTCAGCACAATGAAACAGGTTCGCAAGAAGATCGCCCTGGAAAAAAAGGAAACAAGGGAATCGGACGTCCGTTACAACGAGCAGGTCAAGCGGATCAATCAGGCAAAAAAAGCCGCTACCCAGTGGATCCTGGATGCCGATCCATCCATCGGGTTGGCACCTGAGAACCAGCAAAAAGCACTCATCGCCTCAGCCCTGAAAAAAACGGAGGATCGACCCGAGCTGCAGAAACTGGTCCAACAGCTGAGGGCAGAGGAGAAGCAGCTGGAAAAAATGTATCCGAGGCTTTTTCCTTCCGATGAGCAGATTCAGATGCAGAAAACGCAGGCGCGGACAGAACTGAAAAATAACCCCGTTTTTCAGTCCCGGTTAAAGTCTACCGCGAAGGCTGTCCATGCGGCCCAGGATTACCTTTGGGAAAAAGACCCGCGGCTGAAAGATCTGTTTCTGAAAAAAAAATGATCCATCACGTCTGTTCACGCGCTCTGTTCGTCCAGCCGAGTTTGTTGCAGGGGTAAAGTCATTCCGTATATCATCAGGACTCAAAATTTCTGAATTCCGGAGATCGCCATGATTGACCCTTCCAACCCCTTTCGGACTGCCTGTAATGCGTCGGTAAATTTTTCCGGGGTTCGGACCGGGAGTGGACTCTTTCCGAGTATCGACTGCCGGGAGATTGGGTTCCTGAAAGTTGGGGTCCGGAACATTGGGTTCTGGAACAACGGCTTCCTGGGGATCGTTTTTCTGCTGGTCGGTTTTCTGGCTGTCAGCTGCGAAACGTTGATGGCCGGGGAAGAAACGGAAAACCGGTTTTACGATCCCGTGATCCGGAAAGTGGAGGGGTTCGAGATCGCTGTCGATCCCGCGCTGCTGGCTGACGATAAAAAGGAATTTGCTGAAAGGGTTTTCAAATCGCTTGCCAATCACCTGCAACGTGTTGAGTTTATCCTACCGAAAGAACGGGTCGAAAAATTGCGTCATTGCAAGATCTGGCTGGAGCTGGATAACCCCCGGATTCGCGGAATGCAATATCACCCGGGTCGGGGCTGGCTTTTGTCCAAGGGTCTGGATCCCCGGCTGGTCAAGCATGTCCATATTCCGCAGGCTCGAGCGCTGCTGGATCGGGGGCAATGGGCCAAGCATCCCTACGTGATTCTGCACGAGCTGGCCCACTCCTTTCACGACCAGGTTTACGGTTTCGACAACCGTGAAATTCGATCGGTATACGAAAAAGCGAGGGATTCCGGAAAGTATGAAAAAATCATGGACCACCGTGGCAACCAGGTCCGTCACTATGGCATGAATAATGAAAAAGAGTACTTTGCAGAAAGCACCGAGGCCTACCTGGGTGTGAACGACTTTTACCCGTTTGTCCGTGCCGAGCTGAAAGACTTTGATCCGGATATGTACCGGTTGATGCAGAAAATCTGGGGCGATGTGAGATAGTTTTTCCTCGTCCTTATCCCCTCTGTCCCTTCCGGTGATACTCCCGGGCAGGCGAAGCTGAAGTCGGCTGGAACTACAAAGCGGCAGGCGGAAAATACCATCTGCGATCAGCCATTGGCTTTTGAACCAGTGATTTCAGGACGGTCGAATTGTGGAATCGCCGGGAGCTGGATGGAATGACCTGCAGATGGATCAGAAACCGGCTGATAGACGCTCGTGAATGGCGCTCAGTTCTTTGACCAGCTTTTCGTTTTTGGCTGAAAGGTTGGTCTTTTCACCCACATCCTGTTCCAGGTCTACCAGGAATTTTCGATCCTGTACTTCCAGGGGCGAGGAGCGGGTGACATCCCGGGGGTTGCCCAGCAGTTTGTACCTGGCATTCCTGACCGCCCACTGGGCGTTCTTTCCACGGCCCAACAACCAGTACAGGTACTGGTGGGGAGAATCCGCGTTCTTTTGGACGACCGCGGCGATACTCTTGCCGTCAAATGGAATTCCTCCGTCGGCAGGCTTGGAACCGGTCCAATCGAGTACCGTGGGAACCCAGTCGATCCCACAGACCATCTGGTTCCGCGTCTGACCTGCGGGAACCCCCTTGGGCCATGATACAATGGATGGAACCCGAATGCCCCCTTCGAACAGGCAGCCCTTGGCTCCGCGAAAGGGACCGGCGTTTCCGCCACCAAAAAAAGCTCTTTCTTCCACGCTGTGTCCATGATCGGATTGAAAGAGAATAATTGTGTTTTCCCGCAGCCCCAATTTTTCCAGGCGGTCGATGACCTGCCCAATCAATTCATCCATGGTGCTGACGAAGGTGGCGTACTTGCTTCTTGGATGCGGCAGGTCCCTGTATTTTTCCCGCCACTTGCCGGTTCCCTGTAGCGGGTAATGAGGCCAGTTAATCGCCCAGTACAGGAAAAAAGGGCGCTTTTGGTTGTTCTCAATAAAAGCCTTGCATTCTTCGACCATCAGGTCGCCAAAATATTCCCCGTCTCGAAAGATCTCCTTGCCGTCACGCCACAGGTCATGCCGATTGGGACCATTCCAGTAGAAAAAATGGGAGTAGTTGTCGATACAACCTCCCATGTGCCCGAAAGAGCTGTCGAATCCCTGACCGTTGGGCATGGTCTCGGGTGTGTATCCAAGATGCCATTTGCCAACGTGCCCGGTTCGGTAACCATTGGCTTTCAGGTGTTCCGCCAGGGTAACCTTTTCGGTTGGCATGCCGGCGACACCCTGCCGGGAGGAGACGTTTCCCGGAACGCCTGCCCGGGCAGGGTAAAGACCGGTCATCAGCCCGGCACGTGAGGCGGAGCAGATCGCCGAGGGGGAATACATCCGGGTGAATTTGACACCAGAATCGGCCAGTCGATCGAGGTTCGGGGTGATCAGGTCTTTTGAGCCATAGCAGTTCAGATCGAATGAGCCCTGGTCGTCCGCATAGATGAAAATTACATTTGGCTGGTCGGCCGCCAGGGGCAGGGTGAGAGAAACGAGCAGGACAAACGTGCCAACCAGCCGTCGTGTTCCTGGGAGAGTGTATTTTTTCATGATGATCGAGCTGCCAATAATTTCCGGTTGCGCGGGTCGCAAATCACGTCTTCTATGGACTTGGAAAATATTTTAGGCAGGAGCAGGGGCTTGTGCACCAACGGAAACGGGAAAACCATTTCATTTTTCCGATCGGATTTCAAAACAGGACGGCAGTTGTGGATGTCAGGGGGCCACCCGGGATGAAATGAACGGACCGTTGGCCCGGCAATTGGATCCATCTTTGGATGAGCCGAAACTTCCTGGATTTTGCGACGTTTGAAACGTGGGGCGCCCAGAGTTCAGAGAGTGATTGTCGATCTCTGCGGCGATCGATTTCGCACCTGGTTGCCGGATGTTGCGCTGCTGCCCGGGGCTCCCTCTTTCGCAGCATCCTGAAAGGGGGAGTTGCCGGACTTCGAAGGGGGCCCGCTTTTTTCCTGCACGCTTCCAGGGGAAACCGGGTGATGGGTCTGGAACTGTTTGGCGAGGATGCGGGCTCCGGGATTTTTGGTTCAAGACTGGAGAACTGTTTGCCGGTTTTTCTTCGATGGATGGGCAAATCGGAATTCCTGTCCCTCTTGTCGGCCGGCATTCGAACGCCGGGATGGACGCAGCGTTCTGATCGTCCATTTGGATTCTCAACGTTTGATCACACTGCAATCGTTAAAATCGGCAACCGCACACGAACAGATCCTGCATTCTGACGGTGATTGGGCCAATCAATGTGCATCCGGCACAACAGGGCCTAAATTCATACAGATCCCAACCCAGGCGCATTCCAATGAACCGCGATAATCGAAGAGCTACGTTTCGTTGTCCCGTGGCCGATATGCCATCGGTCACGCTTCACCTGCGCGATGGCAATTCCACCTCCCGGTACGAGGGAAATATCTTTGATGAATCGGCTGGGGGTTTTGGTCTTTTCCTCCCCCAAAAACCAGGTTTTTAGTCTGGTGAACGTGTGATTCTCTCCCGTTCCGCAACGGAATATCTCTGCCTGGTTTCCTACGTCAAAGCGGAGCAGAAGGGGATTCACCGTATTGGTTTGCAGATCCTCGATGAAATTGAGGAGGACCCGGAAAAGCACAATGTTGCAGGGACCGGTGGAACGACCAAGCATTCCCGGGGATCAGGTTTCATGGGGCCTCTGTTTATTGCCTTGGCCGTTTTCGTGATTGCCGCGGGCGGATTCCTCTATTTTGAATCCACCAAAGTCTACCGTGACGAGTTTGGGCGGCCTTACAAGGGTTCAGTGCAGACGGCTTTGCGGTCCCTCTACGAATCGGTGTTTGGAACGGCCGAGGACAAGCCGAAATCCCGCTGAGCAAGTGACTCAAAATCCCGAAAACCGTCCAGCCAGCCACGCTATGGACCGTTTCTTTGGCTGGTCTGTTCTTTTTCATCGAGATCCCCGGGACAAGGGATTCCCGGATGGCTGCAGTGCGAAGCGAATAGTCGTTGGGGACAAAACGACCGGCTGTGGACCGGGTATGGGTAAGGCCTGTTATATTGGAAAACGTTTTCTCCGTGCCCGGGTGGTTCGGGAACTTCAGAGAGACGCCTTTTGGACAGAAGCCCATTTCCAACACCGGAAAGGGAGGGAATCCGGAAGCTGAAAATTCCCGGTTTTGTCCCGCTTCCGACTGAACAGAGGTTTTGATGGTCTGGATGATTTTTGGAGCTCTCCTGATCGGAATGGCATTGGGTTTATTGGGATCGGGTGGGTCCATTCTTACCGTGCCCATCCTGCATTATCTTCTTGGGCATAGTGCCAGCCAGTCCGCAGCGGAGTCATTGGCGATCGTGGGAACAATTGCCCTTGTGACGGCCACCCTTGTCATTTTTCAACAGCAGGTCGACTGGCGCAGCGTCCTGCTGTTCGGCTTCCCGGGTATGGGGGGGACCGTGGTCGGTGCCTGGTTGGGAGCGAACTGGTTTTCCGGTTTTGCCACCTTGTTGCTGTTTGCCATCGTGATGCTGACTGCAGCCAGGTTCATGCTCCGTCCGCAAAATTCGATTCAGAATGGTAACGGCCCGGATGGGACTGCTGCGAAAAGAAAGGGTGCGTGGATAGGCGTCGAGGGCTTTGTGGTCGGTATCGTGACGGGAGTGATCGGCGTTGGGGGAGGGTTTCTGATCGTTCCCGCCCTGGTGGTCTGGGGGAGACTCTCGATGGAGCGGGCGACAGGCACCAGCCTGGTGATTGTTACCCTGAAATGTGTGGTCGGCTTTGCCGAGTACCAGTACGAGTTTGCCAGGAGTGGTCAGCAGGTGGACTGGTCGGTAATCGCAATCTTTTCCGTCGTGGGAATCGTGTCCAGTCTTTGTGGAAGATCACTGGCCGTGCGGATGGATCCTGCGTTTCTCCGGAAGCTGTTCGGCTGGTTGTTGATCCTGATCGCCGTTGCCATCCTGGTCAGGGAACTCTATGGCAGCCTGGTCAACTGATTCAACCTGCCGCCCGACCAGGCATGGTTGGCCGGCTCTCAATGGAGATGCTTGCTGGACATGACGCGGGTTGTGCTGGAGCATGTCCCGGAGATTGTCAGTTGCGACTGACCCAAACGCTGGCACCCTCCGTTTTTGTCTCAACTCCCTGCCAGCTGCAGCTGGGCCGCGGTGAGCGTGTTTTTCAGCAGCATTGTAATGGTCATTGGACCGACACCTCCGGGAACGGGAGTGATGTGACTGGCCTTTTTTTCAACTGACTCAAAATCAATGTCGCCAACCAGACCGGCGTCTGTCCGGTTGATTCCCACATCGACCGCAACCACTCCTGTCTTGACCATCCCGGCTGTCACGAAATTCGGTTTGCCGATAGCGGCAATCAGGATGTCGGCCGAACGGGTGATTTCTTCCAGGTCGCGGGTACGACTGTGGCAGAGGGTTACGGTTGCATTGGCGTATTCGGGACCGTAGAGAAAATCTTTTTGTACCAGCATGTTGGCAACCGGTTTACCGACGATCTCGCTCCGGCCGAGGACGACCACCTGTTTGCCGGCGGTGGAAATACCATTGCGAACCAGCAGTTGCAGGCAGCCATGGGGAGTGCAGGGAACAAACCGGGGACGACCCTGCAGGACCCTGCCCACATTTTCCGGATGAAAGGCGTCCACATCCTTGAGGGGATGGATGGAATCGAGAATGACCTGTTCCTGAATGTGACCCGGCAGTGGCAGCTGCACCAGGATACCGTTTACCCGGGGATCCTGGTTCAGGCGATCGATGAGGGCGAGTAGCGAATCCTGGCTGGTGGACGAATCGAGGCGGTGCAGTTGGCTTTTCATTCCCGTTTTGGCACAGGCACGCTCCTTGTTGCGAACGTAAACCTGGCTGGCCGGATCGTCACCGACGAGAATTGCTGCCAGCTGGGGTTGCTGATCGTGGCGCACCGAAAAATCGGCTACCTCGGCTTGAATTTCATTTCGGATCGTGTTGGACAGTGATTTACCATCCAGTAAGACGGCCATGGTGGAAGGATCCTGCTCAGGTGAAAATCCGTATGGTACTTGAAATTCGCTGCAACAGAAGCGCCCCACAGCCTTCCTGCCCCTTGCGAAATTCCCCGGACGGAAAATGGTTCATTCTTCCCGAATCAGCCGTTTTGGATCAGAAATATTCCTTAAGGGGATTGCAGTAGGTCGGTCGGTCAATGAGCGTTATACTCGTCGAGTCAATATGGATAAAAAGCACCGGGTTGATTGATTTGGTGCAGATGGAAAGGTAGTCAGACTGGTTGAAATGGCAGACCAAAAAGAACCCAAGCTGAGCCCGGTTGAAGGGCTGAAAACAGATAGTAATTACCTCCGGGGGACCATCTCTGCGGAACTCGAGAACGAACTGCCAAATTTTGAGAGCGGAAGCGTTCAGATCCTCAAGCATCACGGCATGTACCAGCAGGATGACCGGGATTTGAGAATGGCCAATCGTGAAAAGGGGGTCAAGGACAAGGCCTTCATGATGATGTTGCGGACCCGAATACCGGGCGGCAAGCTGACGTCGAGACAGATGTTGGCGGAGATCGATCTCTGCGATGAATTGGGCAACAACACGCTCCGTCTCACCACCCGCCAGGCCATCCAGTTGCACGGCATCTACAAGAGCAACCTGCGGGAAGTCATTCGCCGCACCAACGAAGTTCAGATGTCGACGTTGGGCGCCTGTGGCGATGTTAATCGGAACGTGATGTGCTGTCCTGCCCCTTTCAAGAACCGGGTATACGACGAGATCCAGGACATGGCAGACAGGATTTCGGAGCACTTTCTTCCGCGGACGACCGCCTATCATGAAATCTGGCTGACCGACCCCGAGACTGGGGAAAAGGAACGGGTCGAGGGGGGACCCGAGGGGCATGTGATCGAGCCAATTTATGGCACGACCTACCTGCCACGAAAGTTCAAGACCGCCATCGCGCTGGACTACGATAACTGTGTTGATGTTTACACCAACGACCTGGGGTTGATCGCGATCGTCGAGAGCGGCGAAATCATCGGCTATAACGTGGTGGTGGGTGGTGGCATGGGGGTAACCCCCGCCAAGAAGACAACTTTCCCGGCACTGGCGCATCGGTTGACGTTTGTTGAACCGGATCAAGTGATCGGGATCGGTGAAGCGATCATGAAGGTCCAGCGCGATTTCGGCAATCGGGAGGATCGAAAACATGCACGCATGAAATACCTGATCGACAACTGGGGCATCGAAAAATTCCGTAACCAGGTGGCCGATTACTACGGGGCAAAGCTGGAGGCTCCCCACGAAAAGGACGTCTCAGGCTTCAATGACCACATGGGCTGGGATGAACAGGGTGACGGAAAATGGTTTTATGGCCTGAACGTCGAGAATGGAAGGGTCTGGGATAACGACCGCTTTCAGCTCAAATCAGCGATCCGGGAAATTTGCTCCACTCTTGAGCCGGAGATCCGACTCACCTCCCACCAGAGTCTGATTTTTGCTGACGTGGAAGAATCCTGCAAAGAGGAGCTGACCGGGATCCTGAAAAAACACGGTGTCCAGTTGAGCGAGGAATATTCCACGGTTCGCCGCTGGTCAATGGCCTGTGTGGCCTGGCCGACCTGCGGCCTGGCGATCACCGAAAGTGAAAGGGCGCTCCCTGTTCTGATGGACCAGCTGGAACCCGAGATGGCCAGGCTGGGGCTGTCCAGTGAGGAACTGACGATCCGCATGACAGGTTGTCCCAATGGGTGTGCCCGACCCTACAATCCGGATATCGGACTGGTAGGCAAAGCAAAGAACCGATACACGATGTACCTTGGTGGCAGACTGCTCGGCAATCGCCTCGGTTTTATCTATAAGGACCTCGTCCCTTTTGAAGAAGTCGTCCCCGAAATTGTCAGCGTGCTGTCTCTGTTCAAGGCCAACCGGGAGGAAGGCGAGACGTTTGGTGATTTCTGTGATCGAATCGGTAAGGAGGATCTGCTGGAAATGACTGCAGCCTGAGGCGTGGCAAACGGACACCTCTTCAATGTCCAACCCCGCTGCATTAGCATGAGTCAATCGCACCTTTTTTCAAGAATTTCGATGCTGCCATGCCAGACGTTTACCAGCTGGACTCCACGGAGACGATTCCTTCGCCGGCCCTGATCTTTTTCGACGAGTTGATTGATCAGAATATCCGGAAAATGATCGAAATCGCAGGGGGAGTCGATCGCCTGCGTCCCCACTGCAAGACCCACAAAACGGTGGCCATTGCCCGCAAGCTTGTGGCGGCCGGTATCGATCGACACAAATCCGCGACAATTGCCGAGGCCGAGATGCTGGCCGAGGCAGGTGCCCGGGACATTTTTGTGGCCTACAACCAGGTCGGCCCCAATCTTGATCGTATGGCCCGGCTGGTCAGCGCATTTCCTCAAGTTGCCTTCTCGGTAACGGCCGATCATCCTCATCTTCTGGCAGAGCTTTCCAGGGCGATGGTTCGGTCCGGGGTGAGTGTCGGTGTGGTGATGGACCTCGATACCGGGCTGGGCCGGACCGGGATCTCTCCCGGTAAAGACGCTTCGGAACTGTATGAAATGATTTCTTCGCTGCCCGGCTTGCGGCCCGCGGGCCTGCACTGGTACGACGGGCAGCATCGGCAAACCGAGCTGTTTGAACGAAAGGCTGCCGTCGAAGCCGGCATGCAACAGCTTTTGAAAACACGCGACCAGCTGCTGATGAACGGTTTTGACGTTCCCCACCTTATCGTCGGGGGGACCGGATCGTTTCCCATCCATGCCGGGCACCAGGAACCGAACCTGGAGTTGAGCCCGGGTACGGTGATTCTGCACGACGCGGGATACAAGAATTCGTATCCGGATCTTGAATTCGTGCCCGCTGCGGCCGTACTGACCCGCGTCATCAGCCGTCCCTCTTCTCACCGGGCAACCTTTGACCTGGGCTCAAAAGCTATTGCCGCGGATCCCCCGGCCGGTCAGCGTTGTCATTTTCACGCGACCGGGGAGGCAAGGGAAGTGCTGCAGAATGAAGAGCACCTGGTGCTGGAATTCGAATCCGAATCCGACCTGCTGCCGGGCGACTGCAAGCTGGTTTTTCCCTGGCACGTATGCCCGACCAGTGCCTTGTACGATCAGGCCCTGGTTGTCCGGCAAGGCAAGGTGGTCGACCAATGGGCGATTACCGCCCGCAATCGCAAGTTGACAATCTGATGATGATTTTGCAAAGGCATTGGCTTTGCTCGTCAGGCTGAATGGAGCTCGTCAGGCTGAACGGAGACAGAAGGAACTTTGGCGAACCGCTATTCGAGCTCGGTATTGACCTGGGTTTCAAGGAACCTGGCCAGCGTATGAAAATCGCTGCCCTGCTCAATGTAGCGGACCTTGGTCACAAGGGTTTCCGGGTCCACCAGTTTTTCAAATGGCTGGTAAACCAGATCGAGTTGCCCTTCGACCGAGACCATCACCCCGCTAAGTCCCTCCTGGACCAGCGCCCGAAAAGCCCCGACTCCCAGCTGACTGCCCAGCATCACATCGAAAGCATGGGGTTGGGTACAACGTGATTCGTAACCCAGCTGAACACCATTGATGCGTCGGCTTTTTCCAGTCCTTTCCTCGTATTTCCGGGCCAGCAACTTGGCCAGTCGCCGATTCAGGTTGACTTCGGAAATCGCGATGTGTCCATGGTCATCACGGGGAACGCCTTCGAGGTATTGCATGGGGAGAAACTCGGCCAGACCCTCGGCGATCACGATCACCCCGAATTCCTTTCCGTCTTTTTCACGGGTCAACATCAGGTCCACCATGTAATTCATCACTATGTCGATATCCATGATCGGACGGGTAACCGTTTCACCACTCACCTCGTTGGTGCAACTCTCCTCGGTCAGGAACTCACCGGTGATGTCTTCCACGCTCAGAACCAGGCTTGCCTCACCGGCCATGGCTGCACCATAGGCCAGCCATCCGGCGCTGCGTCCCATCGCCTCGGCCAGGAAATAAGCTCGGCCCGCGGCTGCGTCGTAGATCAGGTTGCGGATTTCGGTGGCCAGGAAATCAACGGCCGTAAAAAAACCAAACGTGAAATCAATTCCGTGGTAATCGTTGTCGATTGTTTTCGGCAGGTGAACGACCGGGATCTTTTTTGAACCCTCTGGCAGTTTTTCCTGGTACATGCTCATCTTGTTGGCCGTTTTCAGCGTGTCGTCTCCACCGATCGAAATCAGTGCATCCACGTCAAGGCTGCAGAGGGCTTCGTAAGTCTGCTTCAGCGGAAGGGATCGTTCGGGGTCATCCAGGTGAGCGGGGGACGATACCTTTTTCCCGGGATTGGCCCGGGCCGTGCCGATCATGATTCCCTGTTCGTTTCGCGTTCGTGAGAGTCTTTCACGTGTCAGGTAGACGTAATCCCTGCCCTCGGTCAGGGGCTGGGTGCCATCGTATTCCATCAGGCTTGAATAACCATGTTTCACTCCAACGACCTTGGAGCCGTTTCTCAGAAACGAATCAGCGGCTGCCGAAATGACGGCATTGGCAGCTGGAGCCGGACCCCCGGCGAACAGGATGGCAACTTTTTTGATTTCTCGCGCAACTTTCATGGTTCAATCTCCAAAATCAGAAGGGGCCCTCGGGAAGATTTCTTTCCTCGTGTTTTCCGCCGGCTGCCGTTAACATTCGTGGCTTGGCAGCGGCAGCGGATAAAAAAGCAACTGCTGCCGGGTACCGGCACTTTCTACGGCTCTTTCCCGCAATGGGCCAAGGTATCGATTTTAGGTAGTCGGCCCGATTCGCCAAGGTTCCGAGCTCGCCCGATTGGCAAAGAAATGGAAAAGGACCCTGAGACGGGGGATTGAGAGCCTCAACCCGTTTGTTTCGGGGGCTAGATGCGACGTTGTTACCTGCACGGGGGGGAAAAAGTTCAAGTTTCGCCGAAAATTACTTCCCCAGATTTGCCAACAGCCATATAATCTGCTTTTTCAACCCGCCCCTTGAGGCGGGTTTTTCTGTTTACGGTTTGCCCGTTTGCGATGGAGAGGCAAAAAATGACGACCGCAAGTCAGTCGACGCAAACGTCTGTTTCCCAGGTCAGTGATGAAAAAGTCCTGGTGCTCGATTTTGGGTCGCAGTACGCGCAACTGATTGCCCGCCGGGTTCGTGAAGCCAACGTGTATTGCGAAATTGTGCGGCACGATATTTCCAGCGATCGAATCCGTGAAATTGGTCCCCGGGGGATTATCCTCTCCGGCGGTCCCTCGAGTGTTTACGAGGACGGAGCTCCCCAATGCGATCCGGGTATTTTTCACCTCGGTATCCCCGTGCTGGGAATCTGTTACGGCATGCAGCTGGCCTGCAGGGCTTTGGGCAGCGAAGTGGACAACCACCCCGCCCGGGAGTACGGCCGGAAAAACTGCAGGGTGATCACTGAAAACAGGTTGTTTGAGGGCTTCCCCGAGTCCGCGGACGTGTGGATGAGTCACGGGGACCAGGTGCAGTCAATTTCGGACGATTTTGTCCCGATTGCCTCCACCAACACCTGCCCCGTTGCCGCCATCCAGCATGAGACGCTGCCCGTTTATGGCTTGCAGTTTCACCCCGAGGTAACACACACAGAGCATGGGGCAACGCTGCTGAAGAATTTTCTTACCAAGATCTGCAACTGTGAGCAGACCTGGCATCTGCAGGATTTTGCCACCGAGCAAATCAGTAAAATCCGCGAACAGGTGGGAGACGCGCAGGTGATCTGTGGTCTTTCCGGCGGAGTCGATTCAGCTGTTGTCGCGGCACTTTTGAGCAAGGCGATCGGCGATCAGCTGACCTGCATCCTGGTCGACAACGGGTTGTTGCGCAAAGCTGAAAAACAATCGGTGGTCGACGCTTTTGAAAACCAGTTCCAGTCGGACCTGCAGGTGATCGATGCCGAGGAACAGTTCCTGGCGGCCCTGGCTGGTGTTACCGAGCCGCAGCAAAAACGAAAAATCATTGGCGGCGCTTTCATCGACTGTTTTCGGGAAGCTGCGTCCAGGGTGGAAAACGCAAGATTCTTGGCCCAGGGCACTCTTTACCCCGATGTGATTGAAAGTGGAGCAGCACCGGATGGTCCAGCCGCGACGATCAAGTTGCACCATAACGTCGGTGGTCTGCCCGAAGAGCTCGGCTTTGAGCTGATCGAGCCGCTGCGGGACCTGTTCAAGGACGAAGTTCGTCGCTTGGGTCTGGAGCTCGGTTTGAGCGAAGAAATCGTGTGGCGGCATCCCTTTCCGGGGCCGGGACTGGCGGTCCGTTGCCTGGGAGAAATCCAGCGCGAGAAACTGGATGTGCTTCGTGAGGCCGATGCGATTGCGGTTGAGGAAATCCAGGCGGCCGGCCTTTACCGGAGCACTGCCCAGGCATTTGCCGTTTTGCTGCCGGTTCAGTCCGTAGGCGTGATGGGGGATGCGAGGACCTATGAAAATGCGATTGCCATCCGCTGTGTGGATACGGATGATTTCATGACCGCAGACTGGAGTCGCCTGCCCTATGACCTGCTGGCCAGGATCTCGACCCGTATCATCAACGAGGTTGCAGGAATCAACCGGGTGACCTACGACATCAGTACCAAGCCGCCGGCCACCATCGAGTGGGAGTAGAAATTCCGCTCGTTAAGCCTTTCGCAGGATCGACGTGGAATACCCTTTGCATTCCCTGCCCGGTGATTCCTGTTGTGACAGGCCAGGCAACCGCTCACAAAGAATTGTGCATCGTGTCAGGGTTCCCTGTTTCACACCCACGTGGCCTACCGGCCAAAACAGACCGTGGTCAACGTTTTTTTCCAGGTTTGGAAACTCTTGCCTTGCCACGGGCTGCCGATTTTTTTTGACCCCGCTGGACCGTTTTCTTTTTTCCACGGGTCACCGTTTTCTTTTTGACGACTTTTTTGCGGGCTGCACCCCGGGTCGATCGACTGCCATGGTTTTGGCTCTTCTTGACAGTTTTCCGCACGCCCTTTTTCCTGCGACCGCCCCCGGAAGGGTTCTTTTCGCCTTCGATCTTTTTTCGGGCGACCTTCTTCCGGGCGACCTTCTTTTTGACGAGCTGGTTGGCATGAACTTTCGATTGGCCCGCCTTGGGTTTTTTACCGGCTTTCCGTTTGGGATTCACTGACAGTAACTGGACCTCTTCGGTCGTCAGTTGCCGGTGATCCCCGAAGGGGATTCCTTCCATTAGATAAGAGCCGACGGCGACCCGGCGAAGGAAAAGCACCTTGTGACCGATGCGGGCCAGCAAGCGGCGGACTTCCCGGTTGCGGCCTTCGTCAAGAACGATTTCGATTTCGGTCGTGTTTTTTTGTTTCCGTTTAAACAGGTAGGATTTGATTTGTACAAACCCCTCTGCCAGGTAGACACCTGAAACCAGCGAATCCATCTGTTCGCGGGTGGGATGACCCTCGACCTGAATCAGGTAAGTTTTTTCAATGCCAAACCGCGGGTGGGTCAATTGGTTGGCGAGATCCCCGTCATTGGTAACGATGATCAGGCCTTCACTGTCTTTGTCCAGTCGACCCACCGTGTAGACCCGCTGGTCGGTCGGGATCAGGTCGACGACACGGGGACGACCGCTTGGATCCTTGTTGGTGGAAATCACCCCACGGGGTTTGTTGACCGCGTAGTATTTCTTGTGGGCGATTTTCAGCTTTTGTCCGTCCACCCGGATGGTCTGCGCTTGCGGATCGACCCGGGTTCCCAGTTTCAGCACGATCTCACGATCGACTTCGACCCGGCCTTCCAGGATCAGAGTTTCGCATTCTCGCCGGCTGCCGAATCCACCTTCGGCGAGAATTTTTTGTAGCCGTTCCGGCATGGCTGAGTCGCCTCTTGGGAAAAAACTTGCAGGAGACGATCAAAATCGCCACCTTCAGTAGATTCGAGCAGGGATGACTTCGTCAAGTCACCCCTTCATCAGAGCAACCGGGATAACGGCCAGGGCTGAGTCCTGGCTTCATCCAGGTCGTTTTCAGCCCGCAGACGGCAGTTGTCATGCGTCGTCGATAATATTTGCCTCTGGCGGTTGTTTGTCGCGTTTATTGATTTTCCTTGCCGGTACGGGAGGCTGTCCGCCGGTTGGTTTCGGGTTGGGAAAGCTGGGGACGATTCTCCCGGGCAGAGAGATCTTCTCCCGGAGCCGACTCTTCCGATGTATTTGACTGGCTGGCCAGGTACTCTGTCCATTTCCTGAACTCGGAGGTCGTGACAAATTGCTTGTAGCTCGGGATTTCGCGCAGGTCCTTGAACCGGATTTTGAAACGGTTGTGAATGAGCTTCAGAAGCCGTAATGTTTCCCCGTGGTCCTGGTCCGATAGGGAGAAACTGACCAGATTCCAGTAGCCACTGAGCAGGCCATCGTCCTCGGAAATGGCCTCCCGAATCATTCTTCTTCCGGCTTCCCGGTTTTCGTTTCGCAGTGTTTCCCGATCGGCGACCATCTCAGACTGGCGGAGGAGCATTCGGCCGTGAAGGATCTTCAGGTAAGGGTCCTGTCCCACCCTCGAATAGACCCGTTCAATCGCTTCAATGGATGCAGGGTATTTTTTTTGCCGAGCGAAAATGTCGATGGCGACCATGTCCATGAACACGTCTTCGGGAGAGGCCCTGCGAATCCCGGCCAACACGGTGGCAAAAGCAGAGGATGCCTTGTAGGTGTTGAGCGTCAAGACTTGAATCGCCCGGTCGTTTCGCAGTTCGGCAGGCAACTTGAGGATTTCTTCACGGGCATTTTTGGCGTCATTCTTCGAGAGGGCGGTGGTCAACGCCTGAATGGTCTCGAAGTGATCAGCCAGTAGCCGGTCAGCGCCGGCCAGGCTGGCTTCGCTGGTTGCTTCAGATTGGGCGAGCACCGAAACCAGGTTGCGGCGGATGGAGCGGGAAAGATTCTCCCCGGTCAGCAGGACGTAAATGTCCGAGGCGACCACCTGTCCCGACTTTGTTTTGGCCAGCGAGTACTCATGGTAATTGACACCCCGGCTTCCCGGCAGCAGCATGCGAAAAACTGCCAACACCGTTTTGTCGGTCTTTTTCAATCGCATGAATTCATAGGATCCACCGGAAGCGACGTTGGCCATGATCTTGCCACCCAGCGAATTGGCCGTCTCGACATCCTCGATGAATTTACTCCGAAATTCGGCCACAGCTTTGCCTGTCAGTCCGGCGGTTGCACGCTTTACGATGGTGGACCAGGAAACGAGGCTGTTAAAAGCATCCAGGTTTTTGGAAGCCACCGCAACGTGCATGGCCTCGGTGAATTCCTGCGGGCTTTGGGCGCTGAGGTTGGAAGGGGTTTCAGGGAGAGAGTCGGTGGGAGCCCGTTCGGACGCGTCCGAATTTCCCGATGTTCGATTTTTCAGTTTTTGCTGAAGTTCCTGCGTCAGCCTTGACTGACCGGAGCTGATGGTGCAGACGGCAAAAAGTACCGGCAAAATACCGTAGATTCTGATATTCATCGCGATTTTCCCGAGTCGAATTCAGATCTGCTATCGTCACTTCGCTGCTGTCAGTCCAGTGATTCCGTTGCAACCGGCAGAGATTAACGGCCCCGGTGGCGGAGGCTGAACAGCAAGAGGACATCAAAAGGCGTCTTTTCAGTCGGGTTCCAACGCACGAAACAGCTTTCTGGCGGTGACATTCAGGGGGAGTTGCCTGATCTCCGCTCGCTGCCTTGCCAGGTAGTCTTCCTTTGGCCGGTTCCGGAAATCAGTTTTCAGATGATAACAGTCCAGCTGGATCCGGTACCGTGTAACCGCATGCCGAATCACCAGGTCAGGTCCGGTGGGAAGGTGGACTTCGGTACCGGTCTGCGTTTCGATGGTCTCTTTCAGGAAGGTGGTTTTGCAGTCAGCGGCTGTAAGATCAACGCGTACAAAATCCCACAGGCCGCTCCACCATTCATTTTCCTGTCGCTGTCGCACCAGGATGTCTCCCTGGCTGTTTTCAAGCAGGACGAGAGCCTGGTGCAGTTTTTCGTACCGGGTTTTCGCTGATGCCACCGGGATTTCGTTTTCCAGTCCCATCTGGTGGGTGACGCACTGCGTTCGCAGGGGACATGCATCACAGCGAGGGTGCAGGGGTTTGCATATTTCACTACCCAGTTCCATCAGGGCCTGGTTGAGCTGTCCCGGGTGTTGACCGCTCCTGTTGGTGGGAAGAAGGTCAGTGGCAAACTGCCAGAGCAGTTTTTCGGGTTCTTTTTCCTTCGGATCCTCCAGCAGACCAAGTAGTCTGGCGTGCAGTCGGTAGGTATTGCCCTCCAGAATTGGGAGTGCCTGTCCGTCGGCAATCGAAAGGATCGCTCCGGCGGTGTAGCGTCCTATGCCCGGCAGGCGAATGACCTGGTCGAATGATTTTGGAAATTCTCCCCCGTGGAATTCGCAAATCTGCCTGGCGGCCTGGTGAAGACTTCGCGCACGCCGGTAATATCCAAGACCCTCCCAAAGCGAAAGTACTTTCTGCTGGTCGGCCTCGGCCAGAGCACGAATCGTGGGAAACGCCTTCATGAAACGGTTGAAATAGTCGATTACCGTTGCGACCTGGGTCTGCTGCAACATGATTTCGCTGACCCAGGTCCGGTACAGAGAGATCCGCGATCGCCAGGGCATTTTCCGCTGATTTTTGGAAAACCAGGAGATCGCCCTGCTGCGCAGGGTCCTTCTGCGGCGGGAATCCGGGTAGCTTGAGCAGGTCGAAACAGATTGGCACTGATTGTCATCCATGACAGCATTCTGTGCAGGCACCCTGATTCCGCAAGCGGATTGCCGGGCAGTTTTGCGACTTTTTTGTTTGATGGCTGCGTTGGCAGAGTCCTTGTTCACACCCTTGGAAATTCGGGTTTGTGTCCGGAAGGACGCCCGGGTGACCGGTGGGCTGGGCCTGCAGGGGTATACCGGCCCCGTTGAAGCAGGGAAAAACGCGTTCTCATTTTCCACCTGTCGGGCCTAATCTGCTTGACTAATACCGTCTTGCGGTCGATCAAACATAAATCCTTGAATATCGTCGAGTCAGTGGATTGGGCAGATTCCGTTTCTTTTCCAAGATCCATAAAAAAAACCGTTGAGTCCGAGTACACTGAACTCCTTTGATCCATCCAATTCCCTCTGGGGTTCCGCCAGAACCGTTTCCAGCTCTCCCGTTTGATGTCCAACACTCACCGCCGTTTGTTTCCATTGACTCTGTCCGCTTTTGAGCGGTTCATGCAAACGGATGACCGTGCGGATTATCCGATGACATTCGTGCTGGAACTTGATTTTGAGGGGCAGCTGCGGAAAAAGGAATTCGAGGATGCGGTGGCGCAGGTACTGTCCCGTCATCCTTTGCTGGTATCACGCATTGAAATTGGTCGACGGGGTCTGCCTGTCTGGGTGGTTCAGGGAGATTTGCCACCAACCATTTCGTTTGGCAGCGAAGAGGATCCGATCGAAGTTCCCGAGGGGGAGCAGTTTGACAATTCCAGGGAATGCGGTGTGCGGATCTACGTCCGCCAGGGTGCCGAAAAGGTCCGGGTTACCTTTTATTTTGACCACAAGTGCACTGACGGTGTCGGCGCGCACATGGTCTGCGGCGAGATCCTTGCGTTTTACGCGAATGCCGTGGAGGGACGGGAAGTTGCCCAGGTAATCGACCTGCAGCCAATCCTGCTCAAGACCCGGCAGCAGAGGCAACTGTTTAACGGAGGGATTTCGTTGACTCAGCGGCCCAACTGGTATGCTTGGAAGTATGCCCTCAAGGTAGCCGGTTTCAGTTGCCAGACAATGGCCAGCCGTTTCAGAAAGACCGACCGACAATTGAGGCCCCGGTTTGGAATCCTGACGGAGTCACTCGATGCGGGTGAACACAAACAGCTGCGGGATGCCGCTATTCAACACGGGGTCACGGTCAACGACATCGTGATTACGGAGCTGTTTTTGACAATGTGCGAGTGGAACCGGCGGCTGGGGAAATTGAAGGGAAGAAAGTTCAAGATCCTGATGCCCAGCAACCTGCGGCAGCGTGGTGATGACGAAATGCCCTGCACCAACATGACCACCTATAATTTCATTTCCCGCAAGCCCCGCGAGTGTGGAAACCGCTTTGACATGGTGAAGACGATCCGGGATGACACCAACATTATCAAGAACCGCAAAACGGGTGCTGAATTCCTCGAAGCAATTGCCAAGGGTTTTGGCTACAAGTGGTTGATCCCGTTTATCGTTTCCAAGCGGTCCACGATGAGTACGGCGGTCATCAGCAATGTCGGTGATCCCACCCGGCGTTACACCAGTCGGCTGCCGCGAAAAAAAGGGGACCTGATTTGCGGTAACCTGACCCTGGAAACCGTCGGTGGCTCTCCTCCTTTGCGACCCAATACCCGATCCGGATGGGCAATCACGACCTATCGACGAAAGTTCACCGTCAGTGTCCGGTTGGACCCTTTTCTTTACGACGAGACAGACGAAAGGGAGATCATGGATATTTTCCTGGATGGATTGCGGTTCTGGTTGGGTACCAAAGCATCCGGATGAATTTGAGGAAATCCAGGTCCCCGGGGGAGTTGGGATGGATTTACGGCAAATCCCTCCCAGTGGTATGATCCTGCCCTGGAATCCAAAATTTCCAAAAAGGGATCGACGTGGCTCGAAAAAACTCTTTACAAACCACGCGGCATGGCACCGGGAGCGGAGTGGATTTTTCAGGCAAGGTGTTTTGCGGAGATGCCCGGGCGGTCCTGGGGAAGCTGCCAGCGGAGTCCATTGATTGCGTCGTGACCAGTCCTCCCTATTTCCAGCAGCGGGACTATGGTAGCTCCCGGCAGGTTGGACAGGAAAAACATCCCTTGGAATATGTCGAAAGGCTGCGCCAAGTCTTTGCCGAAATTCGACGTGTGCTCAAGCCCAGCGGGACTCTCTGGTTGAATCTGGGAGACAAGTACCGCCAGGGAAGCCAGTTGGGAATGCCCTGGAGGATTGCGCTTTCCCTGCTGGACGACGATTGGCTGTTGAGAAATGAAATCATCTGGCATAAGCCGAATGCCATGCCATCCCCGGCCCGTAACCGTTTGACAGTGGACCACGAATCCCTGTTTTTTTTCGTCAAACAGCCGGATTATTTTTACGATGCAGATGCCATCCGGGAACCGCATGTGACCTTCACTGAAAACAGCAGGATGAAGGGTGGGAGGAAGCACTTCGGCAAGCGGGGCGGTACTCCGGAGCGAGGAAAAAAAGCCGGAAACACGAATCAGCATGATGGACGCTGGGACCAGGCATTTCATCCCGGGGGAAGGAATCGCCGCACCGTCTGGAGTATTCCCCTTTCCAAGAACCGGGATGCGCATTTTGCAGTTTTCCCGGCCGAACTGGTCAGGATCTGTATCCAGGCAGGTTGTCCCGCCAACGGGATCCTGCTGGACCCTTTTTGCGGGACAGGGACTTCGTTGGTGATGGCCCAACAGCTGGGACGTGACTTCGTGGGTATAGATTGTTGCAGGGAATACTGCGCGATCAGCCGTCGGAACCTCCGCCGGAACCGATAAGCCGCTTGGTAGCGGACCGGCTCACACGTGCTTCCGAAAGGGCGACCGGTGAGAGTGCATGCCGTGATCCCCGACTGAAGAGCGGGCTGGTTTCCCCATCTCCTCATTTTGCAGGGGAACCCGGGTGCCAGCCGAATTCGCTCAATGAAATTCGTCCTTGCGAATCGAATACGACGTTTTCCTCCTGCAGCGCAGCTTTCTGAATGGACTCGTTTTCCGCTGATCCACGGCAGGAGATTTCGCCCCGTGAATTAACTACCCGGTACCAGGGAATACCGGGATCCTGGAGTTTTGAAAGAATGACGCCAACCTGGCGGGCATTTCGGGGCAGTCCAGCCAGTTTTGCAATTTGACCGTATGTGGCGACTCTGCCGGGCGGAATCTGAGACAGCACTGTCAGGATACGCTCCGTATTTTCACTGGCCACGTTTTCAATCCTGCTCGTTGGAACTGTAAAAAAACGGCGGCGTCAGCACCTGCCAATCGGGAACTGGACGAATCCCGAAATTTAACAGCTTGTCACCAGATAGCAGACAAATCGTAAAAACAGGGATCCGCTCGCTGTTTGAAATGCTGTCGTGTGAGATGGAGAAGGGCGAAACCGGGTGGTCCGCCGTTTTAAGCTCGATTGGTCGAAATTTTCGACCGGGAACCGGATCATCTTCCATTAAGGAATTCTGTCCGGAGAGAACCCTTTGTCGTGTTGTGTGCAAAACGTTGTTCCAGATTTTCGAGCTGTCGATCGACCCAGGCCGAAAAAGCGGCCCGTCCGTCGAACAGGAATTCGGATGCCGGGTCTGTTTCCTGAGGGCCATTTACCCGGGTTCCCGCCGTTTTGGCCATCTCTTCATTTTGCTTCAGATTTTTACCATTCTGCTTGTTGTTCATGGCGCTACCTTTTGCCTTCTCTTTCATTATTCGTAACGACCAGCGCCAAGGTTTGGGCCTATTTCCCCAAAAAAACATTTGCCCGGAAACCGACCGTCAAAAAGGTTTTAGACATTCGGGGAGGATTGCCGGTGATCCCCGGACTTTCCCCCCCCGATTGCGTCTTTTTGATTCCGAATTGACAGGAAAAACGCCGAAAAGTTCGGCCAATTAATGAGTTGCCGCTCCTGTCCTGGGTTTGGCAGGGAATTTTTCAAAAAACGAATTTTTTTTGACAATTTGCCAGAAGATTTCAGGACAGGCAGCGAATTATTTCCTGAACATGGGTCGAAAAACGACATCCCTGTTTACCGATCGCGGTATTTCGGAACGCCAGACAGGGGACTCAATGAATTACTTTTTTCTGGGAAAACCCAGGAGGGAAACGATGTTTAAGAAAGCGATGTTTGTTGCAATTGCCGCTGCCCTGTTGGGCGGCCTGATGTTTGGCTCCAACATCTATTACATGGGTCAGGATTTTGTCAGTGGGGCCAGAGAAATCGGAGACAGCATGGTATCGGTCGAAAACAAGATCGAGCATGCCCGGCGGGACATCAAGTCCCTGGACAAGGATATCCTCAAGCTGACTCACGATATCGCCAAGGAAGAGTTGAGCTGCGAAAAACTGCGCAAGGAAGTGAATGGCAAATCCAAAAAACTGTCCGAGCTGCACACTCACATGGATGTCCTGAATCGGCACCTGAAAGAATCTCCTTCCCGGATGTTTGTCGGCACCGATGATCGGAACTACACCTCTCAGCAGGTGAAGATGGACCTTGCCAGCAGCCTCAAGCAGTACAAAACCCAGCAAAGCATGCTGGCTGCCATGGAAAAACAGCTGGATTCCCGGGTTGCGATTGTCGACACCGCCAAGGAGCGGCTGGACGAAACCCGCCGGGTTCAGTCGGAGTTGATGAGTGAGCTGGAAGCCCTCAAGGCCGAGCACAAAATGAACGAGGTTTCCAAGATCACCAGTGAGTTCAAGATGGACAACAGCCGGTTGAATCGCGCCAAGGAGGCCCTGGAAAAGCTGGAAACCCGGATCCGTGTTGAAAGCAATGTTCTCAACCAGAACCAGACATCCGGTCGGATTCCAACCGAGGATATCGAGACCCAGGATCTGGACAACATCACCGCCCAGTACGAGTCTTTCTTTGGAAAGTCAGAGGGTGTTGCCAGCCATTGATCCGCGAAACAGGCCGTCAGGGGTTCGGATCCTTTGTGATCTGAGCCCCTTTTTTTTCGGGGGCGGCTTTCAGTCGCTTCCCGGCTCCTGGCCCGAAACCGTGCAGTGATCAGCATTGCACTCCAATGACTGCCATTCGAGTTCAATGTTGAAAACTGTCCCCACCTTCTGTGCCGCCCCCGGGGCAATGCGGAGGATTGTGGAACTCCATTTTGCAAATTTTTCTCTTATCAATAAAATGGTTGCGTTTTCCTCGTCAAATCTCGATGACACCAGTTATTGGAAAAACCCGATGACGCAGACTCGTACGCACCCGGTTTCCGAGTCAGGGCGGATTTCCTCAGCCAGTTCCAACCAACGGGAATCCTCAATGTTCAGTAAAACTGATGAGGCCCGATTCCTGATGTGGATCGATGCTGTCGGTGGCTACCTTGTTTGCACCCAGGACGAAGTCGTGCTGGGGCAGGCGATTCCCGAGAGTCATGTTGATATTCCCATTCTTGGCGATTTGGCCAGGAATCACCTGAAATTCCGACGGGGCGCCGAGGGCTATGTGCTGGATCCCTTTGCTTATGTCAGGGTGAATGGAAGTGAGGTCAGGGAAAAGGTGATTTTGAAGAATGGTGATTTGATTGAGTTGACCGGTGGCATCCGGATCAATTTTGTCAAACCCCACCCACTGAGTGCTTCGGCCCGGCTGGATTTCGAAAGCCGCCATCGTACGCAGCCCTGGTCCGATTCGGTGCTGTTGTTGGCGGAGTCCTGTGTTCTTGGACCCAACATGAGAAATCACGTGGTTTGCCGCAAATGGTCCGAAGATTTACTGGTTTTTCGAAAAAATGGACGGCTATTCTGCAAATCTTCAAATCCGGTCCGGGTCGATGGCTGCATAATTGAAGGGGCAGGGGAATTGCGGCCCGATTCCCACATCGAGGGTGAAGATTTTTCGATGAAACTTGAACCATTATCGTCAGTTTGAATTCGGAGGCGAAAATGATTGAGCAATCCGGTGAAAATTCAATCAACCAGAAGGGGATGACTGTCGAGGCGGACACCAACGCATTTCATGATGAGAATCGGAACCTGAAAGAAAAGACGGCCCCCAAAACCACCCGGCAACCGAGGCGGTTCTCCTACCAGAGCGGCAGCAAGGCGCTTGCAGGCTACACCATCAAACGGGGTATCGGGATTGGTGGTTTTGGAGAAGTCTATTTCGCGATAAGTGATGCGGGAAAAGAAGTCGCCCTGAAGAGGATTCAGCGGAATCTCGATGTCGAGATTCGGGGAGTCAGCCAGTGTCTGAACCTGAAGCATGTGAACCTGATCTCGCTGTGGGACATTCGGCAGGATAGCGAGGGCGAGAGCTGGGTCGTCATGGAATACGTTCCCGGTGAGAGCCTGAGGGATGTGCTGGAGCGGAACCCCAAAGGGATTGCCCACGAAGAGGCTAAAAAGTGGTTTTTGCAGATCCTGGCCGGGGTCAGTTACCTGCACGATCACGGCATCGTTCACCGTGACCTGAAGCCGGGTAACATTTTTTATGACCAGGATGAAAAGGTCGTCAAAATTGGCGATTACGGTTTGTCCAAATTCATTTCGACCAGCAAGCGGGATGGACAGACGGAATCGGTTGGAACGTTTCACTACATGGCACCTGAGATTGGCAAGGGCAGCTATGGAAAAGAAATCGATATCTACTCCCTGGGGATCATTCTCTGCGAGGTCCTCTCAGGCCAGGTTCCTTTCGATGGCGAAAGTGGACAGGAAATCATCATGAAGCATTTGACGGCTTCACCGGAACTGGATTTCATTCCGGTCCCCTTCCGGAGGGTCATCGAAAAGACGCTTTCCAAGGATCCCTCCGACCGGTATTCATCAGTTCAGCAGATGATCGATGCATTGGACTGGGAGGGAACATCTGCGCAGACAAAACCGTCGTCCACCGAAGAGTTGGATTCCCGGCAGGGTGGGGGCGTCGCCCCGATGCTGATTGGCGATGAAGAACCGATGTATATTTCTGACGACGAAATCAGGCTGGGAGCCCTGGGCGGTTCCCCGGAAGGAGGCGGTTGGACGTCTTCCGAGGATGGCTCGATTCACATGTCGAATGTGGTTTCGACCGCCGGTACACCGACGACTTCCCCGCCGGCATTACCGGTCTCCGGATCCCATGCCACGGCCCTGGAAGCCGAAGGGAGCTATCCGCTCTCAATGCCGCAACCGGGCGATCCGTCCATCCTTGCCGAGACTGGCCGTCCGAACGTGGTCGATTGGTGGAAGGGTACAGGGAGTACGCCTGTCAAGGTTGTCCTGACAGTTCTGCTGGGCCTCTTTGTGCTGTTAAACTCCCAATGGCTTGTGCCGCTTTGCATCGGTCTCGGCTGCCTCTACATGGTTTACTACGGGATTCGCAGCAACATCCAACGGGGTGAAGAGGCAAGCACTCCCTATTCCACCGTGATCCGTCCTTTTTCAAAACAGGAGTGCCAGGGCCTGGTGGAGGATCACCTGCGTGCCAGGCGGTTGGGGATTCCCTTCGCGGACAAACTGGCAGAATCGCTTGGTTCGCTGTTGATGGCAGCGCTGGTGATCGGGATTTCTTCGTTGGTCGCCATCGGCTTCAGCGGGTTCGAGCTGGACTTGATGTCTTCAATTTCCCTTTTTGCCTGGCTGGCCATGACCTCCCTGTTCGGAACGGCGATCTCTATTTTCTTTTGCCGCCTGCTGGAATCCAGCGTTGGCAACCAATGGCGGCGGCGATTCGTGATGATGAGCTGCGGCCTGGTCATCGGAGCGGTATCGCATGTCATCTACCAGAACCTGCTGATTGATTCCATTCGCTTGCCGGAGCAGGTGGCGACTCTGGGCAATGTCGCCTGGCTGCCCGAGGGCGGAACGGGCTGGATGAGGTTTCTGACATTCTTTGCCGGTTGCTTCCTGGCGATTCGCTGGTGGAAGGTGGGAGACCCGCTCCGTTGGTCGCCTTTGAGCATCTTCTACCTGATGTTGCACGTGGTCCTTGGAGTGGGGGTGGCGATCCTCGCCTCTTTCCCCGTGATCTGGGCCCTGGTAATTACCGGATCGATGTCATTGGCGGTGCAAATGTCCTCCGCCTGGGTCCGCCCCGAGGAACGGAAAAGAATTCAGAGTGAGATCCTGCCGGCATTCCCGGGGCAACCGTCGATTCAGAATTCTCCCACACGATGAAAAGGAGAAAGATCATGTATTCCCAATTCATTCCCCTCTCCGTGGTGGTTGCCTGTTTTTGTCTTGCAAGCCACCCTGTTGCGATGGCGTTTTCCCAGGAAAACCAGGAAAATCCCGGCACGGGTTCCGATGCGGTCAAGATCACTGAAAGCGAAGTGCCGCCAACGGAATCCGCTAAACAGGCGGGGTCCGGTAAACAGGAGGATACCGATGCGGCGGTTACTTCTGTCGTGGAAGAACCGACTGCGACAGATTCGACGACAGGCGGGTCGCCGCTGGAACAGAAGTTCCAGGTCATAGCCCCTGAATGGTATTCGGAAGAGAAAACTGCCGATGCCCAGGGACACGTCTACCCTTTTTCGGTTTTCGGTTTGGACACTGAACAGTTGGAGTCCGAAAAGAAATCCCTGCTGAGGGAAAAAGTCAATCAATACCTGGACGAATTGCTGGGCCTTGAGGCCCGCCACTATGTTGTATTTTCCGACCAGGAAATCCAGGCCCAGGTGGTGCGAGAAGCTACCCGGGAGGGGACTTATTTCAATGGTTCGGATCACCAACCCGTGGAAGTCTATTTTGCCGATCTGCAGTTCAGTCTCCCTTTTGAAACCCGGGCCAAAAAGCGTTGGATCGAGGAGCGTCAGCGGAGTCGGTTGGTGCAATACGGGCTGGTAATCGGAGGCTTGTTGCTGGCGATCGGGTTTGTTTTCGGCGGCATCCGTTTGAACAGCGCCACCAGCGGCTTTTACCAGGGACGCTTGCAGTTTGTTGTCGGAATCGTGATACTGGGGATTGTTGTGGCCGGGGTTTTCTTCGGCAGTCAAATCGACTGGATCTAGCGACTCCGACATGCCTTCTGATACCGATCAGATCCTGATCGAAAAAATTCGAGAAAAAGATGGCGACGCCTGGAAGGACCTGATTGCCCGTTACGAGGGGCGTTTGCTGGCCTTCGTTGAGAGCCGACTTTCTAATCGGTCCGCCAGCCAGGACATTGTCCAGGAAGCGTTCGTCGGTTTTCTTACCAGTTTGCCCAACTATGATGGCAAGCGTTCGCTGGAAAGCTACCTGTTCACGATCTGCGCACACAAACTGACCGATTACCTGCGTCGTGAGGGAAGGCGACCCTCGGTTCCCTTTTCCGCCGGTTCCAAGGATTCTTCCGGGGAATGGCAAATTTCCGGTCCCGGTCGGGCGGCCAGCAGTATTGCTCGGAGTGGCGAGAGAAAAAATATCGAAGAGAACGCACTGCTTGAGGCACTTGGCGAGCAGGTTGACCGTTGGCAGGAGCGGGGCGACTGGTCCAAGCTCAAGTGCATCGAATTGCTGGTGGTCCGGGGTTGGGCCAACAAGAAGGTGGCGGAATCACTGGGGATCACCGAGCAGCAGGTAGCCAATTTCAAATTCGACTTCATCAGCCGAATGCGGACGCTGATCAAGCGGCAGGGTTTGCCCCAGGACATTTTTCCTGACATCTGAACAGCGGTTGCCTGAAGCTTCTTTTTGGCTGTCCCCGCATGCAATGTCCCCATCTGACCCGAATTGGGTTTGAACCGTTTCCACGCGGTTTGCTATCCTTGCCCCTGGAGACCTTCCAACCGGGGACAGCTGACGTGTCATTTACTGTCGAATTGAACAACTATCGTGGATCGGTCGATCTGCTGCTGTTTCTGGTGAGAAAGCATGAAATCCGCCTTGAGGACCTCCCCCTGTCGGTCATCAACGAGCAGTACTCCAGCATGCTGGATGAAATGGATGCCGTGGACATCAATGCGGTGGGGGATTTTATTGACATCGCTGGAACGCTGATTGAACTCAAATCGAGGTCCGCCCTTCCCGTCGAAGTGGAAAGCGAAGAAGAAATCGCTGATCCGCGTGAGAACCTGGTTTTCCGCCTGCTGGAATACAAGAAATTCAAGGATGCAGCGGCACTGCTCGACGAGCAGGGTCGGAAATGGACCGACTGCTTTTCACGACGCGCCAACGACCTGCCTCCACGGAAAGTGAACGTTGCCGAACAGGCAATCCACGAAGTGGAGCTCTGGGACCTTGTGAGCGCCTTTGGCCGCCAGATGCGGGAGGCGATTCCGCAACTCTCCGATGAGGTAATGTATGACGAAACACCGATCAATGTCTACATGTCGAAGATTCACAAGCTGATCCGCGAGAACGGGCAGGCTTGTTACACACAGCTGTTTGAATCCGGAATGCACAAGAGTGCCATGATCGGGATCTTCCTTGCCATATTGGAATTGGCCCGACATCACGATTTGCGGACCGAACAGGAAGTGGAACAGGGGGAAATTTTCCTCCGTCCAGGCCCTGATTTCCCGGAATCGCTTGACTTCGATGATTCGATGGACGATTACGGTTAGGGGATTTCCTGATTGCCGGCCGCCGGTTTCAGGGGACCGGCCTGGCGGTCCGTTTTGGACGGACCCGCCGCCGAACTACGGAAAAGAGGGAGGAATCTCGACCACGTTGTCCCCGTCCATCATGGACTCAAGGAAACCGGTGACACGCTGAACCGTCCTCTCAAACAGGATTTCACCGGTTTCCGCAGTGGCCAGGGCGGGGGAAGCATCTGCCTGGTCTCGCAGCGCTTCCTGGCGGATGTTACCCGGAAACCTGGCGGCTGCGATGGCGGTTTCAAATTCTTGCGCGTGGCCCGGAATCTGCTTCGACTGCAGCAGTTGGGAATCCTCCGCGTCCAGAAGTTCCCAGTAGGGGAGAAACTGCAGGTTGACCCGGAACTCCCGCAGGAATTGATCCCAGACAGCACGGCAGGGCAGGACGTTCCCGCCGTGGCCGTTAAGAACCAGGATGTGACGGATGCCTGTTCGTACCACGCTGTGTATCAGGTCGCCCAGGACTGCCAGAAAAGTGGCCGGTCGAAGAGACAGGGTCCCGGGGTGCGTCATGTGGTGTTCGCTAATCCCTGCCATCACCCCGGACGCCACCACGACCCGTGGCGCCAGCTGTTCGGCGACGGCAGCGGAGATTTCTGAAACGCTGCGCCAGTCGTGTTCCATCTCGAGGTGCTCGAGGTGCTGCTCGATGGCCCCGGTCGGAATGATACAGGCCTGCAGTTCGCCACTTTGGATCCGCTGGCGAAATTCACGTCGGGTCTGCTTGTGCAGGTGGATGTTCCTGTTCAAGGGATGGCTCTCCGGTGGTTGAGACCAGGTAGTGGGGACTATTCATACTTCCACTTCAGTTTCCAGGGATCACCTGTCTGGGCCTGGAATTTCTGCATTTCTTTTTTGAGTTTCTCAAGGATTTCCCGGTGTCCCGGATCCTCCGCCAGGTTTCTCGATTCATGAGGATCATTGGAAAGATCAAACAGCTCAAAGCGGGGCCGGTGAATGTAATCCCTGACGGATCGTTCTCCATACAGGGCATCCGGCCCCTTCCGGTAGACATCCTGCCAGGTGGGAGCTGCCCACAGGTCACTGGCGAAAGGGTAGGGCAGTCCATGCGCGATATTCCAGATCAGCTTGTAGCGGTCGGTGCGAACCACGCGCATCGGGTAATACATTGTGATTTCATGGAACGTGTGAGAGGCGTAAACCAGGTTCCAGTCCTCTTTTTTGTCGGGTTGGATCGCCGGCAGAATCGACCGGCCATGGAATGACTTGCTGTCGGTTGGATAACCCGCGATATCCAGTACCGTCGGCGTTATGTCGACATGGCTGATCATTGCCCTGGAGACTCCTTCGCGGTTCCGCATGCGGGGGTGGCGAATCACGTAAGGGACCCGCATGCCACCCTCGTAGACGGTGGTCTTTCCACCCGGAAAGGCCATCCCATGGTCGGATGTGAAAATGATGACCGTTTTGTCATAGACATTTGCCTTTTTGAGAATTTCGACCAGCCGTCCCAGTCCCTGGTCGATGCGGGAGCAGCTTTCATAGTATTGTGCAATTTCAGATCGGCAGACCGGCGTGTCCGGCAGGAAAGATGGAACATTGACCTGCTTGGGATCATAGGAGATCTTTTTCAGTCCCTTGCGAGGCTGGACCTGGTTGCCAAATGCGTTGGGAAGGTTGGGGTCTCCCGGGTAGGTCCCACCGCCCCGGTGCGGGTCCGAAGTGCAAAAGTACAGAAAGAATGGCTGCTCATCCATCTTGCTGACAAATTCCTCGCAGTTGTTCGCCATTTGCAGGGGGTGCCTGGAGTTGCCGGGAAGGGCGACGTCAAAATGATAAAGTTCCTCCGGCTCAACGTGGAATTTACCGACCCGGGCCGTACGGTACCCGGCTTTGCGGAGATGAATTGGCAAGGAGCGGACCTTGCTCTTTGTCTTGAAGTGGTGATAGGAATGGGCATGCCCGTACTGACCGTTGGCGTGGTTGAAAAGCCCGGTGAGAATCACGCTCCGGCTGGCACTGCAACTTGCCGTGGTGCAGAACGCCCGGTCAAATCGGGTTCCTTCGCGGGCAAGCTGATCGAGATGAGGTGTTGAAATTGCGTCGTTGCCATAGCAACCGGTGTCCGGGCTCTGATCGTCGGTCACGAATAGCACGACATTCAATTTTTCAGGTTCACTCGCACCCTGCAGCGGACCGGCCACCAGGGAGAAGAGCCACAAAATGGAAACAAGGAGGATTTTTTTCATCGGTCTTCTCTATCAGGGAAAACCCGATTCTATTCCGGCGGATTTCTGCTGGCTAGCGATTGATCAGTCGAAGGCTCCCCAGTACCTGTTTTTGTCTTGCCTGCAGGCGATTTTTTAACCGCCTGTTTCATCCTGTGGGAGAGGGTACCGTACCCCTACCTGGTCGTCGTTGACCGCAAACGCCGATTCCAGACTGGCTTCTGGTGACCGCATGAAAAAAAATGGCTACCGGACGCGAGTTGCTGGGAACCGACGGTCAGAAAACAGGATGCCCGTATTTTGATGGCGACAGCTTTAATGGCTGGATTGGGGAGTCCCGGTCCGCGTGGAATGGAGCTACCGTGGATTGGTTCCACCGGTTTAATGACTGCCCATCAAGTGGAATGCCAGATACGTGGAGTACCAGTCAAGTGAAATCCGGTTGTTGGGACCGCGGATCACTGGGGCTGCTGATCATGTAATTTCAATTCGAAGGTCTGGGTTTCGCTGATCCGCAGCTTTGTGCTGCCACCCAGCAGGGAGGCACCAATCTGTCCTGATACCCGGAATCGCTCGATCAGGGAATCGATCCGTTTTTTGCGTGTGTCAAAGTAGAGTGCCCCTCCGGCCTCGGTCGACTCAAACGCCTTTTCACTGATCGTGAAAGGGAGGCTGCTCTTTTCCCCGCTGGCGGGATCGTATTTCATCCAGTGAGCGTAATCGATCCGCAGCAATCCATTGGTTTCGGCTTTCTTTTCGAAATGGGTTTCACCCACCCATTTGCCCAGCTCCCCCCAATCATGCCCCATCTGGGTTTTCCATTTTTTCTTTCGGTCATCGGGGAGAAGAAAGGTCAATTGTGCCATCTCGCGCCAGCCGTCGAGATCCATCACCGACGAAACCATGAAACCATCACCCGTCAATCCTTCAATCGAAGTCAGGTCCTTGAAATCAATCGACCTCGGTTTTTCCTTTTCACCCTTGAATTCGACAAGTTGCTGTTTCCGATCCAGGGTATAGCGAAATTCCTTTCCCACCAGTTTTTTGACGGACTCGACAATGGATTTTTTTGACATCGAATCGGCGGAAACCAGGTTGGCCGCCACCACTTCCTGGGTTACCTGCCGAAATCCCCTGCTGTCCCGAGGTTGCACGGCAATCCGGGAGACGACGCGATATTTGAACCTCTGGCTGATTTCAGAGAGGCCTTCGATGCCAAAACTGGGATTCCTGTCCACGACCAGCTCCTGGAAAAAAACCAGCGGTTTGGTGGATTGTGGCAGGGCAAACTGATTACCGGATTCGTTCAAGAGGAATTCCTGCGAGCCGTCTTTCGCGGGGCGTTTTTCCTTGTCACGCGTGGAATCCGAGTTGGCCGGTTCCCCCGGCTGTTTACCCGGGTTCATCACGCCGGGGGTTTTGCTGGTTGCCTTCCCGCTGTCCGACTTTCCGGTTTGACCGGATTTACGTCTGTCGCCGGCTCGAATCCGCGTTGGTCGGGGATTGTTCCTGAAGGAGTCGAGGCTGGAAAGTTTGGGAGGTCCCCTGGAAAGCTCCTTTTCCAGCTCTGCCGGATCTGCCCAATCGCGGTCTTTTCCCCGGTCTTTGTGACTGGCCCCTGCGGAAGTTGAAGGTTTTTCGGCCGCAGTTTCAATAGCCGGTTCCCGCTCGTTTTCTTTTGGCTTTCCACCGGATGAAGAGTCTGCGTCCGTGGAATTCGGGGGGACTGCTTTGGCAGCCTGTTTTTGATTCAACCGGCTTTCCCGCTTCGCGTCTCCGGAATGGAGCATCGAACTGACCATCCAGCCAAGCAGGCCCGCGGTCAGCAAACCAACAACCACCAGGGCCGCGTACAGTGATGACCGGTCTGGCGGGGGGGATTGTCGTATCGATTTTGACATTCTGGCTCCTTCTCGCTGGAATCGTCAGACAGAATTCCTGGCAATGGGTCGCTCAATGGGGAGTCACTTGGCGCGGGACCGCAGGGCGAATCGAGGTCCCCAGGATCGAGGTTTCCAGGATCGGGAAGGCCGATCTGGAATCGGTTCCACGAAAGCTGACTGGAGATCGAACTTTTCAGGGAGGGACCGGGAATCCTCACGTCCATCTTACAGGGAAACTGTCAATTGGAGAAAATGGTTGCCGCTCAAAATTGCCCGGGGACCGGTTTTCAGTCAATTCGTGATTGCCTTGCCGGCCACGAAAGCTACCAGACCGGCTTCCTCCTGCAGGAAGGGTTCATTCCCGAGAAATCACGCCTTCTTTTTCCAGGGGATGCAAACCATACAGTCCTAGTGCGGGCGCTTCATCCGATGGGAACATTTTTTCACGATTTGCGATGATCCCGGGGTCCAGTTGCTGGCGGATCCGCTGCATCGCATCGATGTCTGTCGGGGAGAACATTTTTCCCAGGTATTGCCTTTTTTCCATACCAACGCCATGTTCTCCCGTGATGGAACCCCCCAGTTCAATACATACATTGACAATATCGCCGGCCAGTTGCTCGGCCCTTTCGAATTCCCCTCGCTGGTTCCCGTCGTAAAGCACAAGCGGGTGCAAATTGCCGTCACCTGCATGAAAAACGTTGGCCACCCGGATTCCCGATTCACGGGAAAGTTTGGCGATCCGCCTCAGTGCTTCTCCCAGCCGGGTTCGGGGAACCACACTGTCCTGAACGATGAAATCGGGGCTCAGGTGTCCCACGGCTGAAAAAGCGCTTTTTCTACCTTTCCAGATGGTGGCACGATCCTGTTCATCACGGGCCTCGCGGATCGCGGAGGCACCCGAGTCCCGGATCAGCCGGTGCAACTTTTCCCTGTCCACCTCCACCTGGTCGGAGGAACCGTCGAGTTCGACAATCAAGGTGGCTTCTGAACCCTCAGGGAATTCAGCTCCGACGCCGCTGCGGGCCGCTTCCATGGAAAGCGAGTCCATGATTTCCATCGCTCCCGGCAACAACCCGGATGCCACAATGCTGGCCACTGCATCCCCCGCCAGGTCAACCGAGTCGTAACCTGCCAGGATGGTGTAGAACGATTCCGGCCTGGGCAGCAGGCGCAGTGTGATTTCAATTGCCACTCCGAACAGACCTTCGCTGCCGACGAAAAGGCCCGTTTCGTCCGGACCGATTCCCTCGCGGCTGGAAGAGCCGACTTCAACGACCTCTCCGTTGGCAAGAACGATTTTCATCCCCAGGACATGATTCGAAGTCATGCCGTATTTCAGGCAGTGCGCTCCACCGGAATTGAAGGCTACATTGCCTCCAATCGTGCAGACGGTCTGGCTGGAGGGGTCAGGCGCGTAGTAAAGACCGTGTTCCGCCACGGCGTGCGAGACCTCGATATTGATGATGCCGGGCTCCACCACCGCGATCCGTTCTGTGGGACAGACCCGGAGAATCCTGTTCAGCCGATTCAGAGCGATGATGATTCCCTGTTCGTCCGGTACCGAGCCTCCGGAAAGACTGGTGCCACTTCCCCGTGCCACGAACGGAATTCCATGTTCGTGGCAAGCCCTCACGGTTTGCACGACTTCGTCGGCCGATTCCGGAAAGACGACCGCTTTGGGACGCACGGCAAAAGCCGTCAGGCCATCCGACTCGAAGGCAGCCAGGGGGCCTTTTTCGATCAGGACGTTTTGTGGCGAATGAATTTCGCGGAGCGCCTGGAGGAAATTTTCAAAACCCATGTGCTTTTCCCGAACAAGATTTCTTTATTTTACACGATTTCCCGGGTCCGAAAATCGCTTCAGCCAGCCAGATTTCGTGTAATCAGGCCCAGCAGATGCCGGGCAACTTCCGGTTTGCTGCCCGAGTATTCGGCTTCGACCCGTTCACTCGAGAGGATCCGGATACTATTTGAGCCTGAGTTCATTGCTTCCGGTCCATTGAGGACGATCAGGTCCAGGTTTTTTTCTCGCAGTTTTTTTTGAGCATTGGGGATGCCGTTATCCGTTTCGAGGGCAAAGCCAACGGACCACTGGTTTGCTCCTTTGTTGCAGGAAACCTTTTTAAGCACGTCATCGGTCTCCCTGAATTCGATCGCGATACCGGACCCGGTCTTCTTGATTTTCCGGTCTGCGGGATGGCGGGGCCGAAAATCACAGGGAGCCGCGGCCGCGATAATTCCATCGAAGCTTGGATAAAGTGCCTGGACCTCTCTTTCGAGATCGGCCGTGGTGATCACGTCCACAACGGTCGCCGCTAGGGGGTAGGTGATGGCGACCGGTCCGGTCACCACCGTCACTTCGTGGCCCTGCTCCAGCGCTGCAGCAGCCATGGCCTGACCCATGCGGCCACTCGATTCGTTGCTGATAAAACGAATCGGATCAAGGTATTCCCGGGTCGGTCCGGAGGTAATCAGGATTCTTGCCATCAACTGTCATTCATCGGATGGTGCTGCCATCCGCTTCGGGAGCGTGTGCCGGGCAGGGGGATTTTGGCCCGGTCACCGGGTAACCTGGGTCTGCAAAGGTCCACTTTACAATCATTGCCGAAAAAATTCAGGGGAGGCACCCTCTTCGCCGGGGAATTTGCAGCCTCTTCGACCACCAGCGTTTTCCTTTCGGGGCCCCGGTTCAGCGAAACCTGGTTGACATTCCCCTGGTGCTTAACGGGTTACCCCGAAATATTCATGCAGCAGTTCCCTCCGGTCTCCTTCGTGATTGGCATACCGTACCAACGCCAGCAGTTTCTCCTGGGCAGTTCTGATTTTCTGCTGAAACAGGATTTCATCCACGAGGAAATCCGGCAGGGGGCCGGAGACCCGGATCGGCAGGCGGTCCCGGTAGCCCTCGATCGCTTCGAACCGTTCCAGCATGCCGAGGGACGTTTCAAGTCGAAAGTCATGTTTCTTCCTGGCGTGCAGTTTTTCACGCAGCCATTCGATCCCAAATGCGTGAAACTGTTCCTGCTCATTTTCGATGAAGTCATAGACACGGCGGTAGAACTGGGGGTCCGGATGGCTCCAGCGAATGAACTCCATCTGGGTTTCCAGGTCGGATTGTGAGTAGAGCAGCCGGCAAAAGGAATCACGTCCGTCCCGCCCCGCCCTGCCGATTTCCTGGTAATAGGATTCCAGGGAGCCGGGAATTTCCGCGTGAATTACGAAGCGGATATCTTCCTTGTCGATCCCCAGCCCGAATGCATTGGTGGCCAGCACCATGCGGCCGTCCGAATTCATGAATTCCTTCTGCAGTCGTTTTCGCCGGCTGGCCTGCAAGTCACCGTGGTAGACCAGGTGGGGAATGTCCCGGGCCAGCAGCAGGTCACTGAATCGTTCCAGGGTCCGGATCAATGAAAAATAGACGATCCCGTTGCCACCACTGGCTGCCAGCGAGCGGTATGCCGGGACAATTTCGTCAAGCTTGCCGTCATCATCCCAGACGTTTTCGACTTCCAGTCGAAGATTGGGCCGATCGATACCCGATGAAAAGACAAGCACCTCCTCCCGGCTCAGGCCGAGCTGACGGACGATGTCTTTTTGCACCTCAGGTGTCGCGGTGGCAGTCAGGGCGATCGTGGTGGGCGAACCGATTTGGCTTCTGATCTCGTGGAGGCGGGAATAATCCGGTCGGAAATCGTGTCCCCACTGGCTGATGCAATGGGCCTCATCAACAGCCAAAAGGACAATCCTGCGGCGATCGATCGCTTGCAGGAATTCTTCCTTGCGGAAGCGTTCCGGGGTCACGTACAAAAGATCGAACTGCCCCTCTTGAATGGCCTGGTACCTTTTTCGCCGCTCGTGACTGTCCAGGGAGGAATTGAGGCAGGTTGCGGAAATGCCGCGGCGGTTCAGGGATTCCACCTGGTCCTGCATCAACGCGATCAGCGGCGAGATGACCAGCGACAGCGTTCGGTCGTTCGCGTCTCCGCCGGCCGGCAGGCTCTCTGAGAAATGAATCGCTGGGATCTGGTAGCAAAGCGATTTGCCCATTCCGGTTGGCATCAGCACCAGCGTGTGCCGGCCGTGAATCGTTGCGTCGATAATCCGTTCCTGGGGTTCACGAAATCGATCATGACCGAAGACCTGGTTCAGGATACCGATTGGATCGGAGGGCAAGGTTTTTTCTTTCGAACGTGTGTGGAAACGGTTGCGATTTGTTGAGGCGAATCGGGGAGCAGGTTGCCCGATGAATGGGGAGGAGGCCCGGTCCTTTCAGCGGACGCCCCCGCCAGTGACCCAGAGGAAAGGCTGGCCGGATTCATCCACTCGAAGTTCCGCTTTCAGTCGAGCCTTGCCCTGGTGCAGGCAGAGGCGGATGATTTTTTCATAGTAGGTCTTTTGCAGTCCGATATTGACAGTCACCTTTTTCATTTCGACTCCCAGTCTCGCCATTGTATTCTGGTCGTAAACAAAGGGGATGCCGGTTTTGGCTTCGATCGCTTTCAGGACTTCATCCAGCGGAAAGCCCTCAATGTCGACCTCGGTTTGGCGAAAAAGGACTGGCGCGATTCGGCTGGCTCGGTTTTCTAGTGGCCAGCCGATGGGCCAGTGTTCGTCCGCGGTTCCGGTTGCAACGATGCCCAGTCGCTGTCCTCCCTTTCCGATCGTCATGACCAAACCCAGTGGCCGGATCACGGCAGCAAGAACGGTTCCGCAGCTGAGTCCCTCGAGTTCTTCCGGAACGGTTTCTCCCCCCCGGAGAGCTGCGATGGCCGCGGCATCGGCTCCAATGGGGATGCCGAGTTCCCCACGGGCGATTCGGAGCACATCGGAAATTTTCTCTCCCCGGGTGGTTTTGGGGAAGGGCTTTCCCAGGTGCTGATGGATCTTGACCAGCTCCTGATCGGTCAATCCAAAAGCCCCCGGTTGCTGATCGGGATCCAACGATTCCCTTTGCCGGATGTCCGAAATCCAGTCCCGCAGGCTGGCTGTCTCCCGTATTTCAAATGATTTTCCCGGCACAGACAGTTTTTCGTTTCGATCGATTCTCGCCCGTACGGTGATGGTGCTGACCGGCCCGGTTGCGTCGACCTGGAAGTCGATTTCCGTGTCAGCAACTGCCTGAAGCCGTATTCCATCGGCACCCGATTGGCGGATCACCTCCAGCCATTTTTGGGCAAGTCCGACTGGCAGGTTTCGTGGGTATCCGATCTCGAACTTGACGATTTTCTTTTTCGCCTGATTTGAACTGCCGCTGGCCGGCTGGCGTGCGGTAAGCAGGATGTTTCCGCAGAAAACCCAGGTCATGACGACCACCAGGATCCGGAACTTGTTGATCAGCCAGCTGTTGGTGCCTGTACGCATGATGTCCTGTTACCTTCCTGCAGCGATGTGATTGCAACCAACCGGGTACCATTCTCATGTTACTGTTGGTCTTTCGCTAAGTCACATCCCGGGCCGGGAAAAAACGGGAACGCTCGTCGATTCCGGGGGAAAAATGAACCGGTTCCTCCAGGCAGGCCGGGGTTTTCCGGGACCGTCTCTTCAGGTGGCTTTCTGCCCGGGACTGCTTGGGGGCGTGTGCGCGAAAAAGGGCAGTCCCGTTCGAGCACCCAGCCAGGCCAGCGGCAAGTAAAGTGGCAGATCCAGGCAGGCAAACCAGGTCGGGTGAGGCAGCAGGATGAGATTGGCAATGCCTGCCAGGTTCAAAAGTGCCCCCACGACCAGGGGGCCGGTCCACCATGTTGCCCGGATCATCGCCGAGATGGAAAAGCCGGCTGCAAAGGAACCCGTGGCATGGGCCAGCAGTACCAGGATAAAGGCTCCCGCGGGCATTCTATCCATGAATTGTGTTAACGCATCAGGATCCGAAAAATCAATCCCCAGAGGTGGCGGGAAAAGAAATGCTGCGAACATTTCGATACTTCGGATCACGGCCACTCCCGCAACCAGGCCAACCACCATCGAAGCAAATTTTTTGGCCATCATTTGAATTCCCGTGGAGCGGCAGTCCCGCATTGTCGATGGATGTCCTGCCGGAAAAACCCGTTCAGGTCCCGGCAGGGAAGCCGTGAATCATCAAGCTGCCATCGGAGGATGACTGCCACAGCCAGTGCGCAGCACAGAGCTCCAATGGATTCTGAAAAGAAAGAAGCAGCCGCTGGCCGCCCCTTGGGAGAATGCCGAACCAGTCGGCAACCAGGAGGTTATTTTTTGCGGTGTCGGATCTTTGCACGCATACGACGTTTTTTGCGTCCGACTTTTCTTCGACCCTTACCTGTTTTCTTGGTTCCCACTCTTTACTCCGGGGCGTTGAGGCGATTCGGATCGCCGATGAAAATCACTTGTCTGAAAAATTGGAACGGGTCAGTGTAGCACGCCCGGGGAACGCTGTGAAGAGTTGGATTGACCCGTGGCAGGGAAATCCCATCCACCCCTGGCCAGCATGGAGCGTCTTCGGCCCGGCGGCGGTGGTAGAAAACGGTTTTTTCCCGTGGACGGAAGGATTCGGGGTGCCGGCTGTCGGAGAGGGAGGATTGGGGACAAAATAACTTGCCGGTCAGAGGTTGACCCGGCATTCAGCCAAGCCATTCCCCGAGCCAGATAAGATATCGATGGATACTGTCCTGTTTGATGCGGTGGGTACGCTGATCCGGCCTTCGCCAACGGTCTCAGAAGCTTACAGGGATATTGGCAGCAGGTACGATGCGGAAATAGCGGCCAGCGACTTTTCAACCAGGTTTCAAAATGCCTTTCGGCATCATTTTTCGGATCAGCCGAACCGCTACTCTCAGCGGGTCTCGGATGCCGAGGACCGGCGAAGATGGCAACGCCTCGTTCAGGATGTGTTCCAGGGTTCCTATTCCAACTCGCTGTTTAAAGCCTTGTGGGACCACTTTGCGGAACCCGGTTCCTGGGAATGTTATCCCGATGTGATCGAGACGCTGTCGGAACTGCAGCAGCGCGGATTTCTTGTAGGCATCGCATCCAATTTCGATTCCCGGCTGCCTCCCATCCTGGGGCACCATCTTCCGATGATACCTCCGGAGATGGTCTTTTATTCAACTGGATTGGGATTCGCCAAACCCGACGTCCGGTTTTTCAAGGCGCTTGAACAGGAACTGGACGATCGATCCAACCGGCATCGCCTCTTGATGATTGGTGACAACTGGCAAAACGACGTCGAGGCCGCCTGGCGGGCCGGCTGGAGGGCGATCTGGAAATCTTCCGACTGGCTGCCCGCGGTGTCATCTGTCAGCGGTTACTTTTTCCGCAGCACGTAGACCACATCCTCGGAAGCGTCATCCACATTGACGGGCCTGCTGATGTCGTAGGCAAAATCAAAAACCGAAGCCACTTCGAATTCGGTCACCTCGTCAAGCAGTTCGGCAAACTGGGGTGCCGTGTAGGTGCGAAAGACCAGTTCATCTTCGATCCGGAGGAATTTTTGCGGCGTGTAAACTTCAAAGTGAATCGCGAAGGACTCGTATCGGTCGTCCAGGTTGCGCTCGGTAAGCCACATGCGGGTGTTGACCTGAAAATCGCGCGCTTCGGCGATCCAGGATTCATCTTCCGAGGGGGGGACTGATGTGGGAGTCAGGTGGATTCCCAGTACATACAGTCCACCCTTTCTGATTGCCCGGGCCATGCATTGAAGATGATGGACGGCTGCCGAATGGGTGGTGAGGTGTCGAAAACTGTTGATCGTGTTGAACGCGGCGTCAGCCGACTCCTGCAGCTCAAAATCGGTCATGTCGCCCACGAGGGCTGCACCCTGGATCTCTTTTTTTTCGAGCCGTCGATTGCAGTAGGCTACCGCTTTTGCATTCAGGTCGAGTCCGGAAACCTGGTAGCCTTTTTTACCAAAACGGTACAGCAGCCGTCCGGTACCACAGGCCGGTTCAAACAGCCTGACGACCTCGCCGGTCGCAAACTTTTCAAAACAGCGTTTCAAAAAGAGGCATTCGGCTTTCCAGTCCGAGCCGTATACCAGATCGTAATAGCGGGGGAAATCGTAAATGCTCTGCTGGATGGTTTCCATGAATGAACCTGCAGCACTATTTCGACCAATAGTCGAAAACGATGACGTCTTCGAGCACGGGGCCGACGATACTGACAAACTCCTTGTGAGCCGGGTGCGGCAGGTAGATGGCACGGTCTGCTTCGTTTCGAAAAGTCACCAGGAAACCGTGAGTGAATCCCTTGGACTTGTTTTCAATGCTGACATCCGTACCCGACTCGAAATCGTGAATGGCGTCGATCTTTTCGGGGAGAGACCGAAAGGCCTTGACCACTTCGCTGATCTGATCCCGCGTGGCGGTTGATTTGAATTTGAACAACACGACGTGCCTGAGCAGTTTTCGGGGGTCTTTGGTTACCTTGATACCGGTAAAGTCCATCATGCACTGACAGACGAACCGGTTCCCCGCCGGATTGAGGTGCACACCGTCGGTGGTCAGGATCTTGGCCGGCAGGTTCTTCCCGTTTTCCTTTTTCAGGCAATCAAGGAATTTCTTCCGCAGGTCGAGCAGGGGGATTTTGTGGTCCGTGGCGACCTTGCGGCTGATGGCACAGTATTCGTCCAGCATGCCGTCCAGGGAATTCGTGCCGTCCGTTTTTTCACCGATCACACTGGGCGTGCAAAGGATGACACCGGAGCCCGATTCGCGGATCCGCGTCACCAGGTCAATCAGCCCCTGTTCATAGTCTTCGCGGGAGGTGCCACGGTTGGAAGTGGAGTGCCAGACATCATTGATTCCAATGTAGATTACCACCTGGGTCGGTTTTCGTGACAGGACATCCCTGTCCAGCCTTTTTTGGCAATCGGGTACCTTGTGACCGCTGATCCCGGCGCCGATGACCTCGATTTCCGCCTCACCAAACTGTTCCTCGACTGCCTGTTGAAATAGCGAGACATAACCCCCGGGTCGAGCCCCGGCCTGGGTGATGGAGTCACCGAGAAAGACTACCCGATCACCCTTTTTCAATTCCACCTGAGCATTCATCTGATTCACCAAGCCTGCCAACAAAAATGCCAAAACCAAAGGAAGCGAAGATTTCATTTCTTTACCTTTTCTGAATGAATCGACCAGATTACCAGCTTTGCTTTGAGCTGACCAGCAACGGATTTCCCAAAAGTGACCAATTACGCAATCGAATCAGCAAAAACGGCATCCTGTCATTCCCGGGGGACCTGGTTGAGATCCCTGGCGAGATGGCAAGAATCGTTGAGGACCACGTTATGGAAACTTCAGGTGCACCTTGGCATGAACAGAGTCTTGTTTCCGGTCGCCGCAGGGGATCGATCCCCGGGTCCCGCCAGTCGGGCGACCGGTTCTGCGGCGTTAACTGGCCGGACCGTTTTCAGCCGTGGAGATAAGTGCTAGAACATTTTTCGGTGGAGTCATGACTGCCTCATCCCGTGTGCCTGACCGCGTCGACCGGCATCCGTCTGTTGTTGGTTTGGACGATGAAGATAATTCCATGCTTTCGTTGTTGGTTGTTCTGAATGATTGCCATTTTTTCTCTGCTGGTGACGCTGGTCCTTTCGCTGCTGGTCACGCGGATCGGGGCGATGGCCCTGATGCTGACGGGACTTTCCAGTGAATCCGCAAAATTCCAGTCGCGATCCGCCTATTGCGGCGTCGGATTTACGTCCGAGGAGACGGAGCTCATCATGTCCCACCCGGTGCGACGGCGGATCATCTATACCCTGATGCTGCTTGGCAACATCGGTTTGGCGACGGTCACAGCATCCACGATTGCATCGATCCTGCAGGCCAATGTTGCCCAGGATACCCGGGTCCTGTTTGGAAAAATGGGGATCCTGGTGGCTGGTCTGATTCTACTGTGGTTGCTTTCCACCAGTCGCTGGGTTGAGAGGCAGCACAACCGGGTCATTTCCTGGGCCCTGCGAAACTTTACCCGGCTGGACGTGCGCGATTATCTTGCCATTCTCAATCTGCAGGATGGTTATTCCGTATTCGAAATCGGGCTGACTCCAAGGGACTGGTTGACTGACAGATCCTTGCGGGAATTGAAATTGACACGCGAGGGTATTCTGGTCCTCGGGATCCGGCGGCGGGACGGGACTTTTTTGGGAACGCCTCACGCCGAGTCCAGAACCGCCAACGGCGACACTCTGGTACTGTACGGGCCGACCGAACGCCTGGCTGAGCTCGATCAACGCCAAGCTGGCAAAAAGGGAGAAAAGGCCCACCTGGAAGCGACCCGGGAGCACCTTATCGAAGTGGAGCACCAAAGGGAGGTGGACCCGGTGGAAGAAGGCGAGGTGGGCTGAGAACGTTTCATCGAACCGGGAACATCCCTGCCAGGATCGGCCAACCGGAGCTGCTAAAACAGGTTTCCCCGGTCCTCCGCCGAAGGCTCAGAGACCCCCATGTGCTCAAATGCCTTTGTGGTTGCCTTGCGGCCGCGGGGGGTGCGTACCAACAGGTTCATTCTCAGCAGATAGGGCTCTACCTCTTCTTCGATCGTGTCGACAGCGCCATTCATGGTGTGGGCAATTGCTTCCACGCCCGCCGGCCCTCCACCGAAAACCCGAATCAGCGTTTCCAGGTAATGGCGATCCTGTTTGTCCAGCCCCAATGCGTCGATGTCCGCCATCTCCATTGCCGCCAACGCTACCTCAAGCCGGATGTGCCCGTCCGCTCTGGATTCGGCGTAATCCCGGACCCAAAGGAGCCGATTGATGGCAATCCGTGGAGTTCCCCGGCTGCGACGGGATAACTCGTCGGCCGCAGCATCATCGATCCGGATTCCCAGCTTCGCAGCATTTTTTAACAGGATTTCCTTAAGCTCTCCCAGTTCGTAAAAATCAAGATGGTGCCGAATCGGAAAACGGTCACGCAGCGGAGCGGACAGCATCCCGGCCCGGGTAGTGGCCCCGATCAGGGTAAACGGATTCAGCTTGTAGCTGTAGGTGCGGGCGTTAACTCCCTCACCGAGAACCATGTCGATGCGGTAATCCTCCATGGCTGTGTAGAGGTATTCTTCAACCGCCTTGGGAACACGATGAATTTCATCGATGAAGAGCACCGACTTTTCCTGCGCATTGGTCAGGTAAGGTACCAGGTCCTTGGGCGCTTTGAGACTGGGGCCGCTGGCAAATTCGACCGGCACTCCCAGTTCATTGGGAATCGCCATCGCAAAAGTCGTTTTCCCCAGTCCGGGTGGACCGTCAAACAGAACGTGACTGAGCGCTTCATCGCGTCGCCTTGCTGCATCGACCACGATTCGCAGCTGTTCCTTGACATCGGACTGTCCGACCATCTCCTGCATGATCTTGGGACGCAGGCTTCGGTCCTCGTCCCGGTTACTACCCGCGGTCGATTCAGCCGGATTTTCAGATGTCACCGGGTCGGCAGAAGTGGCCTGCTGGTCCGCGGTTTTGGGAGAGGATGCATTGGACGGGTCGGCAGGGGTGGATTCCTGAGTGTCGTGGTTTTCGATGATCTTTTCGCGTGGCATGTTCAACTCCGTCTGCTCGGCCCAGTATACCGAATCCCTTCCATCCTGTCGGCAGTGATCGTCCCCATGAAATGGTTTGCCGGTTATTCCTGCTTTTCCCAACTGCCGGTTGTCAACAGATTGCTCCGGTTGAGGACCGGGTCCGATTTCTTTTTCCACGAGAGTTTTCCGTTGGAAAGCAAGATCTCGTAGACTCCCTTTGATTTCGCTGCCAGGGGACCTTCCCGGTCGGTCAGCGTGATTTCCCGATCCAGCTGGGTGTAATCCGAAACCACACCCGTTTTTCCATCCCGCAGGACTTTCAGCACGCCCGGTTCCGAAAAATCGAGTATCCATTCACTCTCCTGGGAACTGCGTTGATACCGACCCGTGAGTTGATACTGTTTTGCATTCGCCCGCAGGGTACGCAGGTGTTTCTGGTGATGCTGGATGATTCCTTCCAGCGGAACCTGACCGTCAAGGGTCGACTGCAGGGTCGGCATGAATTCCGATGCTTTACGGAGTGCAAACTTGGTGTAGGTGCCCACCTCGTAGTCAAACAGGTAGCCGCGGGGAGAGACGGGAACCGATAGCCGGTAATAGGTTCCACCGTTTTCCAGGTTGATCCCGATTCCGGGAAACAGGAATCCGTGGTTCAGTTGCTGCGCGGCTTTCAGGTACAGGGGCACCTGTTCCTTTTTCACAGTCAATGGCATTGTTTGGATGAAATGGACGACGCCATTGACCTGGTCCCAGCGGATGACCATCAGCGAACTGAAGGACTGGCTCCGGGTCGGAAAGAGCAGGGTCTGGTTTGTTTCGTTTTTCTGGAACTTGATCTTCTGTGCCGTGTAGGCCTCGCAAAGGTCCTCGAAAGTTTTGATTTGGCTCTCCGCCGTTCTTTGGGGACGATCCTTTGTTTCCTGAACCGGATTTTCTGTTTCCTGAAGCGGATTTTCCTGGCCTGTCAGCCCGGGAACCAACGTCAGGCAGCAGGCGATGCAAAGTAGTTGTCCAATCAGTGGAAAGGTTGCCGTCCGGCGGGCAGCGCTGAAAAACTTCATGGGATTCATTTTGGAGCTCCATGATCATTGGGTGCCTGCAATATAACGTTTGCGCTGCTTGGCGGTCGACACAGAATTGTCTTCGAAAGGTCCGGTTTCAGGCGGTCGCGTGCTGGCACTCCGTTCCGGTCCATGATGCAAGCCCTCTGTGCCGGCTATCATGCGGAAGGTCCCCGGGTCGGAAAATGCTGAATCCGGTCCTGGCAAAAAAAAACGGCCCTGGTTGGGGCCGTTTTTCCTGTTACTTTGTTCGCCTTCGCGGATCAGACGATATCGCAGGCAGGATCACCGATGTAGAGTCTCAAGACCTGGCTCTGAACCTTGATGGCCCGAATCAGGATCCAGATCTGATCTGGGGTGAACCGTCTCGGATCCGAGCGGGCAAGTTCCTCGAGTTCTTCAGTCATGGCTGCGTGCTGGTCGGTGGCAGCCTGGAGCCTCAGTCCGATTTCATTCCAGTTTTCTTCCAAGCATTCCGGTTGGTCGAGTTCACGGATGTCCTCCACTGCGTTGCTCAACAACAGGCAGAGGCGGGCAACGTCCCGCGTGGTTGATTCCGGTCGTAGTTTTTTGACATGTTCAGCCAGAGTCGTGCAGTTCATTTCACAGAATCCAATCTTGGTCGGAGCTCCTGGTGAGGATTGGGAGATTTGGGGATGCGTCCGGAGTGGGCCCACTCTTGAAAAGGCCCCCGTGGTGCATCGACGGTATCATTGAATTTCTGCTTTTCCATGCTTGCATGGCGACTGTGGGTCAATAACCTGCAACGTCTGCCGAAAGGCATCCGAGAAAAGTTTGGCGACGAAATTCTGTAGAACTGTAGCTCATCTTTCATTTTTCATGGACAAAAAATCAGGTCTCCACGGACAATCTGATCGCCGCTTTTGCTAACCGTAAAAATCGAAAGTGGCATTTCGGCAACATCCGACCGGATGGATGGAAAAACAGGACGGTTGAACGGCCTGGTTACCGGAAAATGAATCGGTTGAGCAGTCCTTGGGACCCCCTGGGGGCAGCCGGTGATAGCATTTTGTCGAATTTGAAAAAAAGTCGCTTTGTAACGATTCGATCAGATGGGCTATATTCGGGTTATCAAATATTTGTTTTCCGGACCCAGGGAACGGGTCCGACTCAAAGTTACAGGTGTCAAGGATGACATTCTTTATCCAGACTTGCCCGTGTTGTGGGCGGCGTTTCGACCTGCCGGTTCGGTCACTGGGGAGTGGCGTGCAGTGCCGATTCTGTGAGTCGATCTTTCGAGCGACTGATCACTGTGAGGATGCGGGTGAAGCTTCAGACCGGATGGACTGCTGGGCCCGGGAAAAGAAAAATGGCCAGGTCGATTCCGAAGCGGAAGAACCAATTTCCAGTATGCGACCACGCTGAATTCGGTCCCTTTTGCAAAATCGCCAGCAGAGGACCCTGCCCCCAGCGTTTCCAGAGATGGACTGGGTGGATTGAACCGGTTTTGCGGGCGCCCGTCGTTGCCGCACGGTTGTTTCACAAAACTGCCCAACACCATTCCACCAAAGGCCATTCTCCCAAAGGCACATCCCGGAAAAGGGATCGGCAACTAACGCACGACGAAGTTGACCATGCGGTCCGGGACGGCGATCACCTTGATGATTTCCGCTTCGGCCAGCAACGACTGCATCGTTTCATCCTGTCTGGCAAGTGATTCCAGTTCCTCGCGGTCCGTGCCGGCCGGAACCTGGATGCGGGTCTTGATTTTGCCCTTGATCTGAACCGGGATCTCGATGGAGGCATCGCGTGTCAGGGATTCGTCAAATGGGGGCCACGGTTCGTAGGCCAGGCTTTGGTCCTTCCCGAGGGCCCGCCACAATTCTTCGGCAATGTGGGGTGCGTAGGGAGCGATCAACAGCACGAAAGGCTCCATGACCGACCGGGGTCGGATGTCTTCTGTTGTAAAGAAATTGACGAATTCCATCATGCGGGCGATGGCCGTATTGAAACCGAGTTTTTCGGTGTCCTGTGAAATGGCCTTGATGGTTTTGTGCAGAAACCGGAGCTGTTCATCGGTCGGTTCAGCGTCGCTGACTGCCGGGTTCAGCACCATCTGGTCGGCGTTGTCATCGACGATCATCCGCCAGAGTCGGTTGAGGAAATTCTTGATGCCTCCCACGCTGTCCATGTTCCAGGGCTTCATCTGCTCAAGCGGACCCATAAACATCTCGTACAGGCGGAGCGTGTCAGCACCGTAATGTTCCACGATCGTATCCGGGTTGATGACATTGCCCCGGGCCTTGGACATTTTTTCGGCGGTAGGTTTGATCAACGCGTTGGGATCGGACTTGGACACGAATTGCCCACCCACCTTTTCAACGTCTTCCTTCCCAAAGGCCACGACTTCCAGCGGTTCATCGGTCTGGCTGTCCCGGGCAAAAGTCTGATCGGCCACGGCACGGATCTTGAACCGGTTGGGTGGGACCCAGTTCCCTTCGGCATCCCGGGCAGCGAAGTACTCGTACTCACCGAGAATCATCCCCTGGTTGACGAGCCGATTGAATGGTTCCGGTGTGGAGACATGTCCCCGATCGAAGAGTACCTTGTGCCAGAAGCGGGCATAGAGGAGGTGCAGTACAGCATGTTCGGCGCCTCCCACGTAAAGGTCGACCGGCATCCATGCTTTTTCCTTCACCGGGTCGACGAACTGATCACCGTTTTTCGGGTCGATAAACCGGAGGTAATACCAGCAGGAGCCTGCCCATTGCGGCATGGTATTGGTTTCGCGCCGGTATCGCTTTCCATTGATCACCGGGTACAGCCACTCATCATCCGCCTTGGCAAGCGGGGGCTCCGGGCGGCCGTGGGGCTTGTAGTTCTCAAGAGGCGGTAAATCAACCGGCAATTCATCGACGTCGACCGGACGCATCAGGCCGGTTGGATTTCCTTCGTCATCGAGCTCGTGGAGAATCGGAAAGGGCTCTCCCCAGAAACGCTGTCGGCTGAACAGCCAGTCGCGAAGCTTGAAGTTGATCGCTTCCCGACCACAGCCACTGGCAGCCAGGTCCTCGATGATTCGAGCCTTGGCTTCCCGGGTGGACATTCCGTCGTAGGGGCCACTCCGAATCACCTTTCCAGGTTTGCCGAAAAACTGCTGGCCGGCAAGTACTTTTTCACGATCGACCGATGGGTCTTTTGAATCGATCGGGTCCACCACGGCAACGATCGGAATTCCGTATTGACTCGCAAACTCGAAATCCCGTTCGTCGTGGGCAGGAACCGCCATGATTGCTCCCGTACCGTAACTGATCAGTACGTAGTCTGCGATCCAGACCGGGACCCGCTCTCCGTTAACGGGGTTGATGGCGCAGGAACCGGAAAAGACCCCGGTTTTTTCCTTTTTGTCATCCTGCCGATCCCGGTCGCTTTTACCTGCCGCTGCCGCACAGTAGGCCTCCACCGCTGATTTCTGTTCCGCCGTTGTCAGGCTTTCCACCAGGGGGTGTTCGGGCGCGATGACCATGTAGGTTGCACCAAACAGGGTGTCCGGCCGGGTGGTGTAGATTCTCAGAACCTCTTCGGATGCCTTGCGGGGAAATTTTTCTTCTGCCGAGGATCGCGAATCCTGCCAGGAGTTGAATTCCGTTTCCGGCCCTACGTAGAAATCGACTTCGGCGCCCGAGCTTTTGCCGATCCAGTCTGTCTGCAGTTTTTTGATCCCTTCAGGCCAGTTCACGTTCGCGAGGTCACTTTCCAGGCGTTGAGCATAATCGGTGATTCTCAGCATCCATTGCCGCAATGGCATCCGTTGAACCGGATGGCCACCCCGTTCGCTTTTCCCGTCAATCACCTCCTCGTTGGCCAGGACGGTGCCCAGGGCAGGGCACCAGTTCACCAGGGCGTCGTCGAGAAAAGCCAGGCGGAACTCGTCCTGGTAGGAACGGACCGCTTTTTCTCCCTCGGATCGGACCGAATCCGGAATAGGCAGTTCGCTGATCGGTCTTCCCTTTTGGGCCTGGTGATCAAACCAGGTGTCATGCAATACGAGGAAGATCCACTGGGTCCACTTGAAGTAGTCCACTTCGGTGGTGGCGATTTCCCGGTCCCAGTCATAGCTGAACCCGAGCCGTTTCAATTGGCCCCGAAAGGTATCAATGTTTTTTTCAGTAGACTGTCGCGGAGGTGTATTGGTCTTGATGGCGTGTTCTTCGGCCGGCAGTCCGAAGGCGTCAAACCCCATTGGGTGCAAAACCGATTTTCCCAGCATTCGCCAGTAGCGGCAGAGAATGTCGGTGGCTGTGTAGCCTTCCGGATGGCCGACGTGAAGTCCGTTCCCGCTGGGGTAGGGGAACATGTCCAGAATGTAGGCTTTTTCCTCACCCGGCATTTCGGGCGCCTGAAATGTTTTCTGTTCATCCCAATGGCTTTGCCACTTTTTTTCAATTTCGGCTGGATTGTAGCGGGGCATTTTTCCTCTGTTTCCCGGTCTTGTATCGCAGATGCCCATGATAACGGATCTGGGCGGTTTGAAATACGATGGCAGGGTGCCGATGGCCGTACCGGCAGATTTTCAGCGGGGTCCGTTTTCAGCGTTCGGTTTTCGGGAGAAATCGCGAATTTATACATAGTGGGGACAGAGACGACCTGCTAGATTGAAATCTGGTGCCTGCAAGCCCGTATTTCCGCCCCGAGATATCCCGGATTTCAAAGATGTTGATTCGTCGACGCCGTCGATTAAAGCTTTCCGAATCGGAACGAAAAAAGATGAGGGCGGCCTGCGCCTTCAACGCGGAATTGCTCGATGTTGTGCGTCCTCATGTCAAGGCGGGAACCACCACTGGTGAACTGGATTCCATCATCCACGAGCATACGATCAGCAATGGTCACACGCCCGCATGCCTGGATTACCCAGGCGAGTATTCGCCTTATCCAAAAAGCTGCTGCACGAGTGTCAACGAGGTCATCTGCCATGGCATCCCGGGAGACTACGCACTGCAGGAAGGCGATATTGTCAACGTTGACCTGACAACGATTGTTGATGGATGGCATGGGGACCAGAGCGAGACCTTTCTGATTGGGGAGGTTTCCCAGGAGGCTCGCCAGGTAACGCAGTGTGCGTTCGATTCTCTTTACCTGGCCATCGAAGCGATTTCGCCAGGTTGCCAGATTTCCGAAATTGGTCAGGCTATCGTACAGGAAGCCGCAAAATACGGCTTCGGAGTGGTTGAAAAATACGTGGGTCACGGAATTGGGCAGAAGTTTCACCAATTGCCCAATGTCCCACACGTCCCCAATCGGGAGTCGCGCCGCCACCGACTGGAGGCCGGGATCTGTTTTACCATTGAACCGATGATCAATGTGGGGACTGCCCAGTCCGAACTGGACAAGCAGGATGGCTGGACTGTCCGGACCTCCGATGGCAAATTGTCTGCCCAGTTTGAACACACGATCCTGATGACCGAATCCGGTCCGGAGATTCTGACTTTGACCCAACATGGGCCAAAGCCCGGGCACCAGTTTTGAGGTTCGGTTTCGTCCTGTTGAAATGCAGTGTCCCTGGGGATGTTCTGACCCTGGGAATGTTCTGACCCTGGGGATGTCCTGACCCTGGGGATTCGCATGAGTTTTCAGCCGCGGGGCTTGGCAGACAGGCTGGCCGAACCCGGAACGTCCGGCATCGATTCTTGCGGGTGATTTTTCTGTTCCCATAGCCGTCCCCATCGTCATTCCCATCCCCATCGGGGCGGAAGCCATGTTCGAGCCTGAATGAGAAAGATTGAGGACGATGACCAGCCCCTGAACAGGCCAGGTGCGTCTCAGTCCTTGGCCTGTTTCAGTTTCTCGCGAATCGAAGACAGGCGTTCTTGCAATTCCTTTTCGAAGCCCCGGTCAACCGGGTGATAGTATTCCACGTCGACTCCCAGGTAATCCATCGAGGCGACGCCCTCTTCGTGATGGTGGGCGTACTGGTAACCCTGGCCGTGATCCAGTTCACGCGCTCCCGTATAGTGCGCATCCCGCAGGGCCCGCGGAACTGGCAGTATGCGTCCGTGGCGAATGTCGGTGCGGGCATGGTTGATGGCGACGGTTGAAGCGTTCGACTTTGGGGCACATGCGAGGTAGGAAACGGTCTGTGACAGGGTCAATTGGGCTTCGGGCAGACCGACAAATTCACAGGCCTGCATGGCCGCGACGGCCAGCGGAAGTGCCTGCGGATCAGCATTGCCGATATCCTCGCTGGCCAGGATGATCAGGCGGCGACAAAGGAATCGAATATCTTCCCCTCCTTCCAGCATTCTTGCCAACCAATAGAGGCCCGCATCCGGGTCACTGCCACGGATGCTCTTGATCAGGGCACTGGCACAATCGTAATGCTCATCACCGGTCGGATCGTACTGAACGGCTCTTTTCTGGATCGAATCCTGTACCCGTTGGAGGGTGAGCGGGACCGGTTTTTCAAAACAGGAAAGAACGGCAACCTCCAGCGTTGAGAGTGCCTGGCGGGCGTCCCCGTCACAGACCTTGCTCAGGTAGGACAACGCATCCGATTCGGCGTCGATTTTGATCCTGCCCAGTCCGTGAACCGGGTCATCAATGGCCCGCCTCAGGAGTGCCTCGATATCTGCAGCCGAATGAGGCTCAAACTGAAACACCCGGCTGCGGCTGACCAAGGCATTATTGACAGCAAAAAACGGGTTGGATGTGGTTGCCCCGATCAGTACCACGATCCCGTCTTCGACATCCGGAAGCAGTGCATCCTGCTGGCTCCTGTTGAAGCGGTGGATTTCGTCGATGAACAACAGGGTCTGACTGCCCCCCTCGGCCAGTTCATCGCGTGCCTCGGCAAGTACTTTGCGCAGGTCGGCAACACCCGATTGGATCGCGCTCAGTTGAACAAAACGTTTCCTGGTTTCACCCGCCAGGATGCGGGCCAGCGTCGTTTTGCCGGTTCCGGGCGGACCAAAAAAGATGACTGACCCCAGGGTGTCCGCCTTGACCAGTCGCCACAACAGCTCGCCCTCCGCGAGAAAATGCCTCTGTCCCACGAATTCTTTCAGGGATTGGGGCCGCATCCTGGATGCCAGTGGTTTTGCGGATTCAAGATTGTTTTTTTCGGATTCAGCGAACAGCGACATCGAATTTGACGTTGGTTTGAGGTTCGTCATGACAAAAAGGGTGGGATTCCGTTAAAATTGGCGGTTCTTAAACGGGCCAAGCTTCCAGATTCTACGACCGAAACGGATCCGAGACTATCGATGGCAGTCAATCGTCCAGCACCCGAATCCTCCGAAGAGCACGGCCACGATCGCCCCCGGGTCGTGGATACCATCACCCAGACAGGAAAAATGCCTCCATTCTTCGTGATCCTCGCCGGCATCGTATTGACTGTTCTGACCGTGATCTGTCTGCAGGTAGATGACTGGTCACGGGACTGGACGAACAACTCGGCGGAGACCGATCCCGAGTCGGATGATGTCAACATGCGGCCGATTGAATCCGGTTTGAGCCCGGATGAATTCGGCAAGCTGATGATCGAATCGATGAAAAAGGTTCCCCGCTGGGAGATTGTGGAAACGGTCAACCTGTCTGACGAGCTGGTGAAGATCCACCTGCTGCACCGGACCTTTTTTGTCGGTTTCAAAGACGATATTCACGTGGAAATTGTTGCCACGGAAGAGGGGTCGACACTTTACGCGCGGAGCGACTCCCGCATCGGCAGCGGGGATCTTGGGCAAAACCCCAGAAATCTCAGGGAGTTGATTTCCACGGTTCGCGGCGACCTGGAGTGAATCGGCTCGGGAACGGGTATTCCACTTACCTGCTTTCAGCTCTCAAGGGATTCACTTTCGACCATGAACTGCGACGCCAGGTCGTACCAGTTGACCGGTTTGGAAATTTCGCTGCCGCCATAGGTAACCCTGCCCAGAACCGGAACGACCGACCGCCTCGCAATTTCTTCTTCATTGCTGGAAACGCTTTCGTCTCCTTCCGTGGTGCGGACATCATTGAGAATGATTCCTGCGATTTCCAGTCCCTCCCGAAAAGTGGAGGCGGTGATCAGCGTTTGCATCGTCTGGTTGATGCACCCCAGGACATTGGGGACAACCACGATCAGCGGGTAACCAAAATCGTAAGCCAGGTCCGCAAAATACTCGTCATCGGATGCCGGTGACATCAGTCCCCCGGCTCCTTCCACCAGCACCAGGTCACTGTAATCCTGCCACGCTTCGATGCCTGTGCGCAGCAAGTCGTTGTCCACCGATTCCCCCTGTACCCTGGCGGCAAGGTGCGGAGCGATGGGCGCCTCGAATCTTTGCGGGCAGACGGCGTTGAGATTCAACGGTCGGTTGGCACTTTCCCAGAGGGACAGAGCATCGGACGAGTGAACCTCTTCGCCATCACGAATACAATCGCTGGCGACCGGTTTGTAGACTCCGACTTTGTGACCGGCGGAGACCAGCCAGCGGGCGATGATCGATGTAACATAGGTTTTACCGACTTCGGTATCGGTACCGGTGATAAAGAGACCCCGCTCCGGTTTTCGCAACATGGCTTTGGACTGATGAGAGAATGAAAGAGAATCCAGTGGATTTTAGGCGAGACCACCGTGGCGTCAAAGTCGGGTTGGTTCAAATGAGCTGTTCCGACCAGCGTGAAGCCAATTTTGCCAAGGCCGAAAAATGGGTGGCCGAATGTGCACGGCACGGCGCTGCCATGGTTTGCCTGCAGGAGCTTTCTTTCGATCCTTATTTCTGCCAGTCAGAGGATCACGCCAGGTTTGAGCGGGCCGAAAGCCGGGAGGGCAGTATTACGACTTTTGCAAAGCAGCTGGCGCGACGTTTTCAGCTGGTCCTGGCGGTTGGGCTCTTTGAGCGACGGGCGCCCGGAATCTACCACAATTCATTTCTGCTGTTTGAGCCGGATGGTTCCCTGGTGGGGACCTATCGCAAGGCCCATATTCCGGATGATCCGTCGTATTACGAAAAATTCTACTTTACTCCCGGGGAACAGCCCTTTCCCGCCTTTGAAACCTCGATCGGAAAAGTCGGGATCTGTATCTGCTGGGACCAGTGGTTTCCCGAAGCGGCCCGTTTGACTGCGCTCTCGGGCGCCGAGATCCTTTTTTTCCCCACGGCAATCGGTTGGCTCCCTGAAGATCGGGAAAACTTTGGCGAAAGTCAGCTCAGTGCCTGGCAAACGATGATGCGGAGTCACGCAATCGCAAACGGTTTGTTTGTAGTGGCTCCCAATCGGACTGGAACCGAGCAGGGGATCGAATTCTGGGGAAACTC